>NZ_VFXM01000007.1:0-195735 GCF_006519705.1 Ornithinimicrobium kibberense | reverse complement strand
AGGTCCACACCTGCCCAGGACCAAGGTCCCCTGCGCGACGCTCTGTAGGATCGACCCATGCTGGATGCTGCAGGGCTGCGGGTCATGAGGGCGATCTCCCAGGAGGGGACCTTCACCGCGGCCGCGCACGCCCTGGGCTACTCCCAGCCCGCGGTCTCCCAGATGGTCCGCCGGCTCGAGGAGCGGACCGGCACCGTCCTGGTCGAGCGCAGCGGACGGGCCGTGCGGCTGACCGAGGCCGGGCAGGTGCTGGCCCGGCACGCCACCCAGATCCTCGAGGCCCTGGAGCGGGCCGAGGCCGACGTGGCCGCGATCGCGGGCCTGCAGAGCGGCGTCGTGCGGCTCATGGCCTTCCCCTCCTCCTCGGCCACCCTCGTCCCGCGGGCGCTGGCGCTGCTGCGCCGCGAGCACCCGCAGATCACGGTGAAGTTCACCGAGGCCGAGCCGCCCGAGTCGCTGGCCGCGATCCGCTCCGGCGACGTCGACCTGGCGGTCGCCTTCTCCTACGAGGGGACCGACCCCGGGCGGGGCGAGGACGACCTGGCCGGGCTGGAGGTGATCGACATCCTCACCGACCCGGTCATGCTCGTCCTGCCCAAGGACCACCCGTTGGCGGACCGGCCCGAGGTCGAGCTGGCCGACCTGGCCGCCGAAACGTGGATCGCCGGCTGCCCCCGGTGCCGCGGCCACCTGCTCGCGCTGTCCCGGGTCGCGGGCTTCGAGCCGGACGTGACCTTCGAGACCGAGGACTACGTCGCCGTGCTGGGCCTGGTGGCCGCCGGCCTGGGCGTGGCCCTGGCCCCGCAGCTCATCCTGCACTCGGTGTCCCACCCCGGCGTGGTGGTCCGGCCGGTGTCGCCCCCCTCGCGCCGGGTCGTGCAGATCGTCACCACCCCCGACCTCAAGCGGGTGCCGTCGGTGGCCGCGCTGCTGGACGCCCTGTGCTCGAGCGCACGGGCGCTCGCCGTGGAGCAGCCCGTCCCCTAACCGGTCAGCCGTCCCTGCGGTGGAGCAGGAGCCGGCCGTCGTCCCCCCGGCCGACGGCCACGTCCCCGTCGACGTCGGTGCGCAGCACGACCATGCCCGCGTCCCGCAGGAGGCTCAGCGCGCTCGGCGCGGGGTGGCCGAAGGAGTTGTCGGCGCCGACCCCGATGAGCGCGACCTCCGCCCGGGTCTCCCGTACGAGGCGCTCGTCCTGGGCGGCCGAGCCGTGGTGCGCCACCTTGAGCACGTCGAAGTCCCGGCCCTGGAGGGGGCGGCGCAACGGCCACGCCCCCTCGGGCTCCAGGTCCCCGGTGAGCAGCACACGCAGGTCCCCGACGGCGGCGTCGACCACGAGGCTGCCGTTGTTGGCGGCCGAACCCCCCACGACCGGGCGCGGCCCGGGGCCGACCACCTCCAGCAGCACGGTGCCCGCCCGCCTCCGCTCCCCGGCGGTCCCGTCCCGGTGGGGCACCCCGGCGGCCGCCAGCTCGGCCAGGGTGGCGGCGGCCACGTCGGGGGGCTCCCGGACGGGGCTGAGGTAGGCCGCCGCGACGGGTACGGCCCCGAGGACGCCGGCCAGGCCGCCGACGTGGTCGGCGTGGAAGTGGCTCAGCACGAGCAGGTCCACCCGCTCGACCCCTGCCTCCCGCAGGCACCGGGCCACGAGGTCCGGCTCGGGACCGGTGTCGACGAGCACCGCCGCAGCGGGCCCCGAGCGCAGCAGGGTGGCGTCGCCCTGGCCGACGTCGCAGGCCAGGACCTGCCAGCCTGGCGGCGGCCAGGTCCGCCACGCCGGCACCGGCCAGAGCGTCGCGGCCGCGGCGACGAGCAGGGCAGCGCCCCACCACGGCCGGCGCCGGAGCAGGTCGCGCCACCAGGGGCCGGTGACGAGCAGGGCGGCCGTCAGCCCGGTGAGCAACCAGGCTCCCGGCGGGCCGTCCACCCAGTCGACCGTGCCGTAGGGCACGTCCGCCCCCAGCCGGGCGACCCGGGCGATGGTCCAGGCCGGGAGGGCGGCCGCCCAGGCCACCACCGACGCCAGGGCGACCGACAGCGGGGAGAGCACCGCTGCCAGCACGCCGAGCACCGTCGTCGGCGCGACCAGCGGGGCGGCGAGCAGGTTCGCCAGGACCGCGACGGTGGTGATGCTGCCCTGGAGCAGGACGATGACCGGCGCGCAGGCGACCTGGGCGGCCAGCGGCACCGCGACGGCGTCCCCGAGGAGCCGCAGCCGGGCGGGCAGCCGGCCGGCGATGGCGTCGCCCCACGGCCGCGACCAGAGGACCAGGCCGAGGGTCGCCAGGGTGGAGAGCGCGAACCCGTGGGACCGGGCCAGCCAGGGGTCCACGCAGAGCAGCACGACGACGGCGGCCCCCAGGGCGGGCAGGCTGACCCGCCGCCGCCCGGACGAGAGGGCCAGCAGGCCCACGCTGCCCATGACCCCGGCCCGCAGGACGGAGGGCTCGGGCCGGCACAGGAGGACGAAGCCGACCAGCGCCAGCAGCACCAGGGGGGTGCGCCACCGCCGGGCCACCCCGGCCCGGGCGACGAGCACCGCCACCGCCCCGCAGACGAGGGCCACGTTCGAGCCGGACACCGCGCTCAGGTGCGTCATGCCGGTGGCGCGCATGTCGTCGGTGAGCTCCGGCGGGGTGAGCGAGGTGTCCCCGACGACCAGACCGGGCACGAGGCCGCGCGCGTCCGCCGGCAGCGGGTCGACCGCCCGCCGGAACCGGTCCCGGACGTGGTCGACGGCGTCGAGCACCCGGCCCGGCCCCTCCTGCAGGGCCGGGCCGCCGCGCGGCGACAGGACGGCGACGGGGCGTTCGCCCGGCTCGGCGGGGCCGAGCCGGCCGGTGGCGACCACGCTGCTGCGCCAGGTCAGCTCCTCCCACCCCTGCCCGGCCGGGGCCAGGACGAGCACGGGCGCGCCCACCGCCGCGGTGGTGCCCCGCCCGGTGATCTCGTGGACCCGCAGGTGGAGGACGACGAGGGGGTCGCGCTCGTCCGCCCGGTCCACGACCCGCGGCTCGGTGGTCACCGTGGCCGTCAGCGACACGACCGCCCGCTCGTCGGCCCAGTCCCCCACCGGGCCCGCCCGGTCCCGCACCAGGTGGGTGCCGGCGGCGAGGGCGACCAGGCAGGTGGCCGCCAGGCTCATGGCCAGCGGGGCCGTCCACCGCCGCGGGCGGTCCGGCCGCCCGGGCGGGACGGCCAGGACCGCGACCGCGCCGACCGCGCCTGCGGCGGCGACCGCCAGCAGGAGCCGGACCGGGCTGGGCAGGAGGGCGACGAGCACCGCCCAGGCCGTCAGGGCCGGCACCAGGAGGCGCCCGTCCAGCGTGCGCCCCGGGGGCACAGATCAGCCCCCGACCGTCACGTACGGCTGGAGCTGCTCGAGCGTCCGCTCGCCGATGCCGCTGACCTCCAGCAGCTCCTCGACCACGGAGAACCCGCCGTGCTCGTCGCGCCACGCCAGGATCTTCCCGGCCGTCACCGGTCCCACCCCGGGCAGCGCCTCCAGGTCGGCACGGGTCGCCCGGTTGAGGTCCACGGGGACGCCCGGGCCACCGCCCTCCTCCGGGCCCGCGCCCCCGCCGGTGCCCGGAGCTCCGTCGCCGCCGGCGACGACGGGCGGGACCAGGCCCGCGGGCGGCTCCTCGCCGGGGCGCCCGACCCACAGCTGCTCCCCGTCGGTGAGCTGCCGGGCGAGGTTGAGCGAGGAGTCGTCAGCCTCCTCCGTCAGGCCGCCGGCGGCGGCGACGGCGTCGACCACCCGCGTCCCTGCCGGCAGGGTGACCACCGCCGGGTCGTGGACGGCGCCGGTGACGTGCACGACGACGTGCGGCAGCCGCTGCCCGCCCCCGCCCCGGGTGGCGGCGGAGCCGTCCGGGGGCCGGCCCTGCCCCTCGTCGTCGTGGTCCTGCGCGGGCAGGGTCGTCACCGGGCTCTCGATTGCGCCCTGCGGCACGGGGTCGGCCCGCTGGGTGACCCACGCCCACCGGCCGGCGAGCACGAGCGCCGCCACGAGGGCCAGCACCAGCACGCCGCGCACGGCCGCCGTGCCGACGCCCAGCTCCAGCGACCGCAGCGCCTCCGGCACGCTGAGCAGGGGCATCCGCGCCGGGCGGTGGCGCCCGTCCTCGACGCCGTCCGGCGACGCCGGGTGCCGGTCGTCGAGGAGGTCCGCGAGCGGGTCCGCCCGCCCGCTGCTCGTGGTGCCCATGGCCGGTCACGCTAGGGACGGTCCGCGGCTGCGGACGAGCCCCCCGGCCGGGGCTGTGGAGGGCGCCGCCCGGCCCCGGGCCGGTGTGGACCCGGCGGGCCTACGGCAGGTCGCCCGGCGCCACCACGACGCCCAGGGTGCCCGGCCCGGTGTGCACGCCCACCACGGGGTCGAGCACGGCGATCTCCGGGGTCAGGCCGGTCCGCCCGCGCAGCTCCTCGGCCAGGGCGGCGGCACCCTCCTCCGCGGCGAGCTGGTGGACGGCCAGCTCGACCGGCCGGCCCTCCGAGCGCGCGGTCTCCACGGCCTCGACGGCCAGGTCGACCAGCCGGGCCAGCGCCTTGGCCCGCGTGCGCACCTTGGCCGCCGGGTGCACCTCGCCGTCGCGCAGGGTCAGCAACGGCTTGATCGCCAGCGCGGCGCCCACGAGCGCGGCGGCCCGCCCGATCCGGCCCCCGCGGCGCAGGTGCTCGAGGGTGTCGACGTAGAACCAGGTGCGGGAGGCCGCCGCCCGCGCCCGGACGACCTCCGCGACCTCCCCGGGGTCCGCCCCGCCGGCGGCGGCGCGGGCCCCGGCGAGCACGGCATACCCCATCGCCAGCCCGATCACCCGGGAGTCCACGACCTCCACCGGCACCTGCCCGGCGAGCTCGTCCCGGGCCAGCTCGGCGGCCTCGACGGTGCCGCTGACCCCGGCCGAGAGGTGCACGGAGACGATGGCCTCGCAGCCGGTCTCCGCCACGACCCGGCGGTAGGTCTCGACCAGCTCGCCCGGCGACGGGCGGGACGTGGCCGCGCGCTCCTTGCCCGCGGCGAGGATCTCGACGACCTCCTCGGGGGTGATCTCCCGGGCCGGCACCGACCGCCCGCCGCCGACGTGCACGTGGAGGGGGACCACGGTCACCCCCGCCGCCTCGGCGCGGTCGGCGCCGAGGCAGGCGGTGGTGTCGGTGACGACGGCGACGCGCATCGGGCTCAGACGACCACGTTGACCAGGTGGGGCGGGCGGACGATCACCTTGCGGACCGGGGCCCCACCCATGGCGTTCTGCACCTTGGGGCTGGCCAGGGCCAGCTCCTCCAGCGCGGCCGGGTCGACGTCGGCGGCCACCTCCAGCCGGTCGCGGACCTTGCCCTTGACCTGCACGACGCAGGTGACGGTGTCCTCCACCAGCTTGGCCGGGTCGGCCTCGGGGAAGGGGGCGTAGGCCAGCGAGGTGTCGTGGCCGAGCCGGGACCACAGCTCCTCGGCGACGTGCGGGGCGACGGGGGCGACCATCTGCACCAGGGGCTCGACGGCCGCGCGTGGCACCTCGGCCAGCTTGGTGAGGTGGTTGTTCAGCTCGATCATCTTGGCGATCGCGGTGTTGGTGCGCAGCGCCTCGTAGTCGGCCCGCACCCCGTCGATCGTGCGGTGCAGCGCCTTGTCGGTCTGCACGTCGGGCTCGGTGTCGACGACGACGAGCTCACCGGTCTCCTCGTCGACCACGTTGCGCCACAGGCGCTGCAGGAAGCGCATCGACCCGACGACCGCCCGGGTCTCCCAGGGCCGGTACTGCTCCAGCGGGCCCATGCTCATCTCGTAGACCCGGAAGGTGTCGGCGCCGTACTGCTCGCACATCTCGTCGGGGGTGACGACGTTCTTCAGCGACTTGCCCATCTTGCCGTACTCCTGGGTGACCGGCTCGCCGTTCCAGGTGAACGTGGGGGCGCCGCCCTCGGGGTCGGGGTGCTCCTCGACCTCGGCCGCGGGGACCGGGAAGCCGCGCTCGTCGCGGTAGACCCAGGCCTCGACCATGCCCTGGTTGATGAGCCGGCGGAACGGCTCCTCGCTGGAGACGTGCCCCAGGTCGAAGAGGACCTTGTGCCAGAAGCGCGAGTAGAGCAGGTGCAGCACCGCGTGCTCGACGCCGCCGACGTACAGGTCGACCCCGCCCGGGTCGCTCGCCCCGGCCGGGGCACCGGCCACCGGCGCCGGGCGCGGCCCGATCCAGTAGCGCTCGACCGCCGGGTCGACCGGGGCCTGGTCGTTGGCCGGGTCCAGGTAGCGCAGGTAGTACCAGCACGACCCGGCCCAGTTGGGCATCGTGTTGGTCTCGCGGCGGTAGCGCCGCACGCCCCGCCCGTCGCCCAGGTCCAGCTCGACCTCCACCCAGTCGGTGGCGCGGGCCAGCGGGGCCTCCGGGGAGGACTGGGCGTCCTGCGGGTCGAAGGTGCGCGGGGAGTAGTCGGGCACCTCGGGCAGCTCGACGGGCAGCAGGTGGTCGGGCACGGTGTGCGCGACCCCCTCCTCGTCCCACACGACCGGGAACGGCTCGCCCCAGTAGCGCTGCCGGCTGAACAGCCAGTCGCGCAGCCGGTAGGTCGTGGTCGCCTCGCCCAGCCCCTTGCCGACCAGCCAGGTGATGATCCGGTCCTTGGCCTGCGCCACGTCCAGCCCGTCCAGGCTGACCTCGTCGTTGGCGGAGTTGATCGCCGGGCCCTCCCCGACGAACGCCTGGTCGTCGGGGTGGTCGGGCGTCGGCTGCACGGTCCGCACGATCGGCACGTCGTAGGCGGTGGCGAAGTCCCAGTCGCGCTGGTCCTGCCCGGGCACGGCCATGATCGCCCCGGTGCCGTAGCCCATGAGCACGTAGTCGGCCACGAAGACGGGGATGAGGGTGCCGGTCACCGGGTTGGTCGCGAACGCGCCGGTGAAGACTCCCGTCTTGGCCCTGGTGTCGGCCTGCCGCTCCATGTCGGAGCGGGTGGCGGCCTGACGCTGGTATGCCGTCACCGCGCCCCGCGGGGAGTCCTCCCCCGCGGTCCACGCCTCCCGGGTGCCCTCGGGCCAGGCGTCGGGGACCAGCCGCTCGACCAGCGGGTGCTCGGGGGCCAGCACCATGAAGGTGGCGCCGAACAGGGTGTCCGGGCGGGTGGTGAACACCTCGACGGCGTCCTGCCCGCCGTCGGTCGTGGTCACCGGGAACCGGACCTGCGCCCCGGTGGACCGGCCGATCCAGTTGCGCTGCATGAGCTTGACCTTCTCCGGCCAGTCCAGCCGGTCCAGGTCGTCGACGAGCCGGTCGGCGTAGGCGGTGATCCGCATCATCCACTGGCTCAGGCTGCGCCGGAAGACGGGGAAGTCGCCGCGCTCGGACTTGCCCTCGGCGGTGACCTCCTCGTTGGACAGCACGGTGCCCAGGCCCGGGCACCAGTTGACGGGGGCGTCGGAGAGGTAGGCCAGCCGGTACCCGTCCAGCACCTCGGCCTGCTCGACCCGGCTCAGCTGCCCCCACGGACGGCCGTCGGGGGTGGCCCGCTCGCCGGCGGCGAACTGCTCGACCAGGTCCTCGATCGGGCGGGCCCGTCCCGTGCCGCCGCCGGTGCGCGCCGGGGCGTCCTCGTCGTACCAGGCGTGGTAGATCTGGGTGAAGATCCACTGCGTCCAGCGGTAGTAGTCGGGGTCGATCGTGGCGAAGCTGCGGCGCTGCTCGTGCCCCATCCCCAGGCGCCGCAGCTGCCTGCGGTAGACCTCCATGTTGCGCTCGGTGGTGGTGCGCGGGTGCTGCCCGGTCTGCACCGCGTACTGCTCGGCGGGCAGGCCGAAGGCGTCGAAGCCCATGGTGTGCAGCACGTTCATGCCCGTCGTGCGCAGGTAGCGCGCGTGCACGTCGGTGGCGATGAAGCCCAGGGGGTGGCCCACGTGCAGGCCCGTGCCGGAGGGGTAGGGGAACATGTCCATGATGTAGCGGTGCCCGGTCCCCAGGCGGGGGTCGTCCGGCTCTGCCCAGGGGCCGGCCGGGTTGGCGGAGTGGAAGGTGCCCTCGGCCTCCCAGCGGTCCTGCCAGGCCGCCTCGATCCGGCCGGCCAGCTCGGCGGTGTACCGGTGCTGCGGGATGCGCTCGCTCATCGTGCTGTCTCGTCCTCTGGTCGCGTCGGTGCTCTCGGTGGTCCTGGTTGCACAAAAAAGCCCCTCGCTCAGGAGGGGTCAGCCGCGCTGGGTGGTGCGTCGTCAGCGCGGCTGCGTAAGGAGGAGCACGCAACGGGTCGTCATGGTGGCCTCATGGTAGCGCAGGGGCCGGGCGGGCCCCCGCCCTCGGGGGACGGCCCCCGACGGACGACGGGCGCCCCTCCCGGCGGGGAGGGGCGCCCGTCGGCGCGAGCTGCGGAGCTCAGGCGCCGATGCTGTTGAAGCGGCGGGCCATCGCCGACTTCTTGTTGGCCGCCTGGTTGGCGTGGATGACGCCCTTGGAGACGGCCTTGTCGAGCTTGGTGGAGGCCTTCTTCAGCGCGTCCGCGGCCGCGGTGGTGTCACCGCTGTCGGCGGCGTCGCGGAACCGGCGGATCCAGGTGCGCAGCTCGGACTTGTACGCCCGGTTGCGCTCGGTGCGCTTGGCGTTGGTCTTGACGCGCTTGATCTGGGACTTGATGTTTGCCACGAAGTGTCTTCCTGCTTCAGTCGTCGGGGTATGTCGTGAGGGCGACATCGCGCGGCCCGGAACGTGAGGCGTGGGGGGCCCTGGCGGGGAGCCGCGCGTGGTGCTGCTGGCGGTGCGCGCACGACCGAGCGCGCACGCGACCACCCAATCTAGCAGCGGCGGGGCCCGCGCCCCAAGTCCGGCGCGGAACCTCCGCGACTGGCTACCATCGCAGGATGCGTACCCAGCTCGTCCTCACCGTGGTCGGCGACGACCGTTCCGGCCTCGTGCAGGCCCTGGCCGACGTCGTCGACCAGCACGGCGGCAACTGGGAGGAGAGCCGCCTCGGCGAGCTGGCCGGCACCTTCGCCGGGGTCGTCGTCGTCTCCGTGCCGCAGGAGCGGGCCGAAGACCTGCGGGCGGCGCTGGAGCCGCTGGCCGGTCTGCTCGAGGTCTCGGTGCGCCCCGGGGGCACGCCGGTGGACGAGGGCGGCGGGCCGGGCCGACCGGTGCTCGTGGAGATCATGGGCAACGACCAGCCCGGCATCGTCCGCTCGATCTCCACCGTGCTCGCCGACCACGGGCTCAACGTGGCCGAGATGGAGACCCGCACGGTCGAGGCCCCCATGGCCGGCGGGCAGCTGTTCGAGGCGACGGTCGTGGCCACGGTGCCGGAAGGCACCGACGCCGACGCCCTCCAGGCCGACCTGGAGCGGCTGGCCGGCGAGATCCAGGTCGAGGTCACCTTCCGCGGCACCGAGGACCTGGCCGACGGCTGAGCCGCGGCTCCCTGGCCGCAGCCGGCCGCCGCCGGCAGGGTCCGGCCGGGAACGCTACGCGCCCGGACCAGGCTCCCAGCCGCCCAGGTCCAGCCAGCCCCGCTCGACCCTGGCCGGGCGGGTGCGCACGACCGCCTCCACCGGGACGGGACCGTAGAGGTGGGGGTAGTGCTCCCCCTCGGGGTCGTCCGGGTCGCCGGGCTCGACCCGCACCGGGGTCGCCTCCCCGAGCCGGGCGACGTCGATCTCCAGCACGACGAGCTCCCCCGTCTCCCGCACGTAGTGGGCGGCCACGACGCCGGGCAGCTGCTCGGGGTAGGCGGCGTGGACGAAACCCACCTCGGCGAGGGTCGCTCCCCGGGTGGACCGTTCGTAGGACCCGGAGGTCAGCGCCTCCTCCCAGTGCGCCCGGTCGGCCAGGTGCCACACCGGACGGGGACCGTCGGCGCTCATCCGTCCTCCCCGTGCCGCGCACGGCAGACCTGCAGGACCGCGCGCTCCACGGCATACTCCGGGGCCCTGACCGCGGCCTCCGTGCGCAGGCCGCCCTTGACGTCGACGTCGGCGCGGGCGACCGCCTCGACCGCCCGCCCCAGCCGGGGGCCGTCCCAGCCCCGGGCGACCCGGCGGGCCTGGTCGACCTGCCAGGGCGCGATGCCGAGGTCGCGCGCCACCTGGGTGGAGCTGCCCCGCCCCGCCGCGGCCACCCGGCCGACCTGTCGCAGCTGCATCGCCAGGACGGCCACGAGCGGGACGGGGTCCAGCCCGCCGTTCATCGCGTGCCGCAGCAGCGACATGGCGCCGGCCTCGTCGCCGGCCAGCGCCGCCTCGGCCACCTTGAACCCGGTCGTCTCGACCCGTTCGCCGTAGTAGGTGTGCACGTCGTCGACCTCGACGGTCCCCTGGACGTCGCGGGCGAGCTGGGCGCAGGCCCCGGCCAGCTCGCGCAGGTCCTTGCCCACGGCCTGGACCAGGGCGCCCACGGCGTCCTCGGCGATCCTGCGCCGGGCCTCGCGGAACTCGTGCTTGACGAAGGCGTGCTTGTCCGCCTCCGACCTCACCGCCTTCGCCTCGATCGTGCGGGCCCCGCCGGCCCGCAGGGTGTCGAGGACCTTCTTGCCGCGGTTGCCGCTCTTGTGCCGCACCACGAGCGTGACGGACTCCCCGGGCCGGGCCAGGTAGGCCAGCAGGTCCTCGACGAGCGCGTCGTCGGCCTCGTCCATGTCGTGGACGACGATCACGGTCCACCCGCCGAAGAGGCTGGGGCTGGCGTGCACGCCCAGCTCGCCGGGCTGGTAGGAGGCGGCGTAGAGACGCACGACCTCGGCCTCGGGCTCGGCCGCGCGGACCGCGTCGACGACCGACTCCACGCCCCGCTCGGCCAGGATCTCCTCCGGTCCCTGCACGAGGGCCAGCGTGGGGATGCTCATGGTCCCCAGCCTGCCACGCCCCACCGACCGACGTGTCCCACGGCACACAGGGGTGACGTTGTGCGGCACTCCGGCCGGGAGCATGATGAAGGTAGGGACCTGGGGTCCTGGGTCCTCGTCGCACAAGGAGGTGCGGTATGTCGACCATCACCACCCGTCCCGTCCGTGAGGACACTGGTCACCACGACGTGCGCAATGCCTGGCTGAGCATGCTGCTGCTGCCGGTCGCCTTCGTGCTGGCGTTCATGGTCGGGGAGGGCCTGGCCTCCCTGCTCGGCCATCCCGTCGGGGGCACCGTGGAGCCTCCGCTGTGGGCGATCCTGGCCTCCAGCGTGCCCGCGCTGCTGGTCTTCTTCCTTCCGGCGGTGGTGTCCGCCTGGTTCGCCCGTCGCGCGGACCGGCAGGGTGACCGTCGCGGCTGGGTGCCGGCCGGCATCCTCACCCTCGTCGCGGTCGGTTTCGTGGGCCTCAACCTCGCCGCCTACTTCGGCGCCGAGGTGATGATGGGCTGAGCCGGTCCCGCACCGGCTGGGCCCGCCCGCCCGGACGGGCTCAGCCGGCGCGGCCGAGGCCCAGCTGGTTGATCCGGGCGGTCACCAGGTCGGGTGCCAGCTCGAGGTGGTCGGCGAGTTCCTCGACGGGGATCCCGGCCTCCAGCCCGTCGCGCAGCTCCTCGTCCTGCTCGGCGGACCACGCGTGGCCGCCCGTGACCGCCGTCCGGGGGGACCGGGCGACGGGGACGTCCACCGCGACCGGTCCGGTCGTGGCCCCGCCGAGCCCCCGCGCGGCCGGTGCGGCCACCGGGACGACCTCCCCGGCCGTCCCGTCGAGCCGTCGCAGGGCCCCGAGGACGAGGTCGCGGTCGGTCGTGGGCCAGAACGGCGGCAGGGACCGCTGCAGGAAGGGCGCGTAGCGGGCGTTCGTCATCCGCGGGTCCAGGAAGGCGACCACGCCGCGGTCGTCGGCCCGCCGCACGAGGCGACCGGCGCCCTGGGCCAGGCGCAGGGCGGCGTGCGTGGCCGAGACGCTCATGAACCCGTTGCCGCCGGCGCGGGAGATCGCCTCCGACCGGGCCGAGGAGAGCGGGTCGTCCGGCCGGGGGAAGGGGATCCGGTCGATGATCACCAGCTGGCAGGCCGGGCCGGGGACGTCGACCCCCTGCCACAGCGACATCGTGCCGAACAGGCAGGTGCTGGCGTCGGAGGCGAACTCCCGGACCAGGGTGGGGGTCTGGTCGTCCCCCTGGCACAGCACCCGGATGTCGGTGTCGGACAAGCGGTCCCGCAGCTGCTCGGCGGCGGCCTCGGCGGCGCGGCGGGAGCTGAACAGCCCCAGCGTGCGCCCTCCGGCCGCCCGGACCAGCGCCTCGATCTCGTCGAAGACGACGGGGGCGGCACCGTCCCGGCCCGGCGCCGGCAGGTGGGCCGCGACGTAGGCGATGGCCTGCTGCGGGTAGTCGAACGGCGAGCCGACGTCCAGGCCGGTCCACGGCGGCGACCCGGCCCCCTTGAGGCCCAGCGTGCCGGCGACGGCGTCGAAGCTCCCGCCGAGCTCGATCGTGGCCGACGTGAGCACCACCGTGCGCTCGCCGAAGATCTTCTCGCGCACCGCCATCGCCACGCTCATCGGCGCCACCCGCAGGACCGCTCCGCGCCGCGGGTCCTTGCTGAGCCAGGCCACGTCGAGCTCGCGCTCCTCGAGGACCCGCTCGGCGACGTCGTGCACCTCCTCGACGGCCGCCAGCGCCAGCTGGGTGGACCCGTCGACCTCGGCCCCCTTCTCCGGCTTGATCTCCGACAGGGCGGCCCGGGCGGCGTCCCGGACCAGCTGCAGGGTCTCGACGAGCCGCTCGGGCAGGTGGTCGATCCGGCCCTCCGGCAGGTCGTCCAGGGTGTCGGCGACCAGGTCCGTGGTCTCCGCCAGCCGCCCCGCCGCGTCCCCCTTGCCGGCGCGACGGGCGGCGACCGAGACCGCGGAGGTGGTCAGCTCGTCGGTCACGGTCGAGGTGATCCGGTCGGTCAGCTCGTGCGCCTCGTCGACGACGAGCAGGTCGTGGTCGGGCAGCATGTGCCGGCCCTCGAACGCGTCGATCGCCATGAACGCGTGGTTGGTGACGATGACGTCGACGTCCCGGGCGACCTCCCGCGACTGCTCGACGAAGCACTCGGCGACGACGGGGCAGCGGCTGCCCAGGCACTCCTTGGCGGTGACCGACACCTGCCGCCAGGCCCGCTGGCTGACGCCGGGGACGAGCTCGTCCCGGTCGCCCGACTCGGTGACCTCGGCCCACTCGCGCAGCCGGACGACCTCCCCGCCCAGCCGGGACCGGTCGGCGTCGAAGGCGCCCACCGCGAGGAGTGCGTCCTCGTCGTCGTCCGGGAAGCCGCCGACGACCTTGTGCCGGCACAGGTAGTTGGATCGGCCCTTGACGAGCGCGTAGGTGGGTCGGCGCCCGAGCAGCGGACGCAGGGCCTCGGCGATCCTGGGCAGGTCCCGGTCGACGATCTGGGCCTGCAGCGCCAGCGTCGCGGTGGCCACGACGACCGGCTTCCCGGTGGCCATCGCGTGCGCCACCGCGGGCACGAGGTAGGCCAACGACTTGCCGGTCCCGGTGCCGGCCTGCACGAGCAGGTGCTCCTCCCGCTCGACCGCGCGGGCCACGGCCCGGGCCATCTCCACCTGTCCGGGCCGCTCGGTGCCGCCCACCGCCGTCACGGCGGCGTGCAGGAGCTCGGCGAGGTCGGGGCGGTCGGGCACCGGTCAAGGGTATGCGGTCGCACCGACCGCCCACCCCCTCCCGTCCACAGGGGTCGTCCCCGACCTAGTCGTCCTCGACGACCGTCACCTCGACCGCGTGCCAGCCGCTGGCGCCGTCGGGGGCGGGCGCGGCCGGGGTGTCGGTCTGGGTCTCACCGGTGCCGTCCGTGGCCCGGACCGTCAGCTGGTGGCGGCCGGTGGCCGCGTCGGGCCAGGTCCAGCTCCACAGCCGCCACGCGTCGATGCTGGGCTCGGCGGCCAGCTCGGCCTGCTGCCAGGGCCCGTCGTCGACGCGCACCTCGACGGCGTCGACGCCCCGCTGCTGCGCCCAGGCGACGCCGGCCACCACGACCTCGCCGGCGCGCACCCTGGCCTCGCTGCGGGGGACGTCGATCCGCGAGGCGGTCTTGACCGGCCCCCGTTCGGCCCAGCCGCGGGGCGTCCAGTAGCCCTCGTCCGCGTCGAACCGGGTGACCTTGAGCTCGGTGACCCACTTGGTCGCCGAGACGTAGCCGTAGAGGCCCGGCACGACCAGCCGGACCGGGTAGCCGTGCTCGGGCGGCAGCGGCTCGCCGTCCATCGCCACGGCGATGAGGGCGTCCCGGTCGTCGGTGAGGGCCTCGATCGGGGTCCCGGCCGTCCAGCCGTCGGCGCTGCGGGACAGGACCATGTCGGCCTCGGGCAGCACCCCGGCCCGGGCGAGCAGCTCGCGCACCGGCCATCCGGTCCAGACGGTGTTGCCCACGAGCGGACCGCCGACGGTGTTGGAGACGCAGGTGAGGGTGACGATCGCCTCGACGTGGTCCTGCTCGAGCAGCTCGGCCCAGTCGATCTCGACCTCCTGCTCCACGAGGCCGGTGACCCGCAGCGTCCAGGTCGCCGGGTCGACCCGGGGCACCCACAGGGCGGTGTCGATGCGGTAGAACTCCTCCGTCGGGGTGACGAACGGGCTCTGGCCCTCCACGGACGCGAGCGCGGCAGCCGGGATCTGCACCCGACGGACGGGGACCGGCAGGCCCAGCGCGCGCACGGCCGCCCCCGCCGCACGTCCCGTGCGGGTCAGCGCCTGGCCCGCCACGATCCCCAGGACGCCCAGCACGCCCACCCCGCCGGCGGCGAGGACGACCTGGCGGCGTCCCGCCACCGGTCCCGTCTGCCCCGGCTCCTCCAGGATGGTCCCCAGCCCTCCCAGCCCCGCGACGAGCACCGCGGTCCCGACCGCCAGCCCGGCGAGCGTCGGCCACAGATCGGCCGGCATGGCGCCCGGCCGGGACAGCACGGCGCCCAGGCCCAGCGCCCCGACGAGGAGGAAGAGGCCGACGGCCAGGGCGCGCGACGTCCGGCCCAGGACTCCCACGAGGGCGGTCACGACGACCAGGACGAGCCCCATCCCGACCCCCAGGGCGATCTTGTCGGCGGTGCCGAACGTCGCGACCGCCCAGTCCTTGAGCCAGGCGGGGGTGCGGTCGACGAACGCGCCCGCCACCGCGAGCAGCGGGGAGGGGGTCCCCGTCGCCCCCAGCAGCCGCACGGCGACCCCGGCCCCCAGCTCGGCCACCCCGAGCGTGGCTGCCCCCGCGGCGACACCGACGAGGGCGGCCCGGCCCTGCTCCTGGACGCTCATGCCCCCAGCCTGACGTCCCCACCTGGGAGAAACCCGACCACGACCACGCCCAGCACGGTCAGGAGCGCACCCGCTCCCGGCCGCAGTAGACGTTCAGGCTGCTCCCCCGGTTGAACCCGATCACCGTCATCCCCAGGTCCTCGCCCAGCTCGACCGCCAGCGCCGACGGGGCCGACACGGCCGACAGCGTCGCGACCCCGGCGAGGGCGGCCTTCTGCACCAGCTCGAAGGACGCCCGCCCCGAGACCTGCAGGACCGCGCCGGGCAACGGCATACCCCGTTCGCGCAGCGCCCACCCGACCACCTTGTCGACCGCGTTGTGACGGCCCACGTCCTCCCGGACGCAGACCGGCTTCAGCCCGCCGGCGCCGGGGAGGAACAGGGCGGCGGCGTGCACGCCGCCGGTCCGGTCGAAGACCTTCTGCTCCTGCCGCAGCCGGTCGGGCAGGGCGAGCAGCTGGGCCAGGGGGTGGGCGACCCGGTCCAGCCGCAGGTCGTGCTCCCCCGTGCGACGGACCGCCTCGATCGAGCTGGTGCCGCAGATGCCGCAGGAGCTGGACGTGTAGACGTGCCGCTCCAACGAGGGGTCGGGCGGTGCCACCCCCTCGGCGAGCGTGACGTCCACGACGTTGTAGTCCCGCTGCCCGTCGGCCCCGATGCCGGAGCGGTAGTCGATCTGGGCGACGTCGTCCCAGCCGCGCACCACCCCCTCGCCGTGCAGGAAGCCCACGGCCAGGTCGAAGTCGGACCCCGGGGTGCGCATGGTCACCGACAGGGGTCGTCCCCCGACCCGGACCTCCAGCGGCTCCTCCCCCGCGAGGGTGTCGGCCCGCTCCCGCAGCGACCCGTCCGCGGACAGCCGGGTCACGCGCCGACGCTGGGTGACCTTGACCATCGGTCCAGGGTATGCCGCAGAGGCTGACCGGCCCAGGAGGCCGCCTTCATCGAATCTTCACGGACGGCACCGCCGGCTCTTCACGCGGGAGGCGTTGACTCGGTTGTAGACCACCAGAGAAAGGACGACCGATGACAACGAGGACCAGATTCATGAGCACGCTGCTGGCGACGGGTGTCGGCACGGCCCTCGTCCTGGGGACCGGGGTCGCCATCGCGCAGAGCGGTGACGACGACATCGATGACGGCACCACCACGACCGAGGTGCTGGGCGCCCTGCAGTTCAACGTCGAGGAGGAGCGCATGGCGCGCGACCTCTACGACGAGCTGGGAGAGGCCCACGACGGGTTGGCGCCGTTCACACAGATCCAGCGCTCCGAGCAGAAGCACCACGACGCGGTCTCCCGGCTGATCGAGCTGAAGGGCGGCACGGTTCCTGGGGAGGGCGAGCCCGGCGAGTTCGAGAACGAGCAGATCCAGACGATGTACGACGACTGGCTGGAGCGCGGCCTGGTGAGCCCGGACGCCGCGTTCGAGGTCGGCATCGAGCTGGAGAAGGCGGACATCGAGCACCTGGAGTCGGCGATCGACGAGATCGACGACGAGGACGTCGACCGGGTGCTGGGCAACCTGCTCAACGCCTCCGAGCACCACCTGGCGGCCTTCGAGGCCGCGGCGGCCGGCGAGCTGCCCGACATGGCGGGCATGAACGGCGGACGTCGGGGCGACGGCTCCGGCCCAGGGATGCGGCCGGGTGCCGGCGGCGGCCAGGGGATGCAGCAGGGCCCCGACGGACAGGGCCCGGGGCGGCAGCACGGCCCCGACGGACAGGGCAGGGCGCTGCACCAGGGCCCCGGCGCCCTGGCCGGCCAGGGCAGTCACCAGCACGGTGACGGCACGGGCGACTGCCCGATGGCGAGCACCGACGACGACTGACCGCGGGAACCGGCGGGCGGCACGCGTGACCGTGCCGCCCGCCTCCGCGTGCGGCCGGCGGCCCTACCCGCGGGGTGGGACGCTCGCTGGGCCGGGCACCGGGAGCGTCATGGTGAACCGGGAGCCCCGCCCCGGGCCGTCGCTGGCGGCGACCAGGTCACCGCCGTGCGCCCGCGCCAGGGCACGGGCGATGGTCAGTCCGATCCCGGAGCCGTCGGCGTCCGCGCTCTCCTCGCCCCGGTAGAACCGCTCGAAGACGGCCGTCTCCTCACCGGGACGCAGCCCCACCCCATGGTCGACGACCTCGACGGTCGCCACCTGCCCGGTGCCCCCTGCCCCCGGTCCGGGACCGTCGACCGTGACCTCGACCCGGTCCCCCGGGCCGCTGGCCCGGACGGCGTTGGTCAGCAGGTTGGTCACCACCTGGGCGATCCGGTCCGGGTCGTGCCGGACCACGAGACGGTCGGGGGCGGCCAGGCGGACGGTCACCTCGTGGCCCGCGGCGCGGTCGTGGACCGCGGCCACCGCGTCGGCGACCGTCGCGGCGAGGTCGGCGTCCTCGACGACCCGGACCTCCAGGCGCCCCTCCTCCGCCCTCGACAGGCTGCCCAGGTCCTCGGCGAGCCGCTCGAGCCGTCGGGTCTGGTCCACGACCTTGCCCAGCGCGACCTCGTCGGCCGGCACGACCCCGTCGAGCATGGCCTCGGCATACCCCCGGGTCACGGTCAGGGGCGTGCGCATCTCGTGCGCCACCTCGCCGATGAGCCGGGCCCGCCGGGCCTCGGTGGCCGCGAGCCGCTCCCCGAGCTCGCGGACGTCGTCGGCGAGGCCGGCCAGCTCGGTGGTCCCCGGGTGCGGGACGTCCACGTCGTAGCGCCCCAGCGACAGGTCTCGCGCCGCCGTCCTCAGCTGCTCCAGCGGCCGGGCGGTCCGCCGGGCCGCCAGCACGCCCAGGACCAGCGCGACCAGGAGCCCGACCACCACGCCCACCAGCACGGCCCGGTCGACGCTGTCGACGAACTCCGCCCGGAAGCCGGCCATCCCGGCCGGGCCGCCTGGAGCACCGTCGTCCCCCGCACCGTGGCGTGCGCCGACGCCCTCGCCCATGCCCATGGCCCGGTCCCACCCCTGGAGCGCGACGAGGCGTAGGACGACCACGGTGACCAGGCCGGAGACGAGGGCCACCAGCACGTGCGAGAGGACCAGCCGCGCGCGCAGGGAGTGCCACCAGGTCACGGTCGCCGCCGGCTCACGTCGCCCCGCCCGTCGCCGGCCCGCCCGACGGGACACCGCCGAGGGCGTCGACCCGCGCGGGCAGGAACTTGTAGCCCACCCCCCGCACCGTGCCGACGACCCGCGGCGCCGACGCGTCGTCGTCCAGGGCCCGGCGCAGGCTGCGCACGTGCACGTCGACGACCCGCTCGTCGCCGACGTGGTCGTAGCCCCAGACCCGCTGCAGCAGCTGGTCGCGGGTGAACACCCGTCCGGGCTCCTCCGCCAGGGCCCACAGCAGGTCGAACTGGAGGGCCGACAGCGGTCGCAGGACCTCGTCGCGGTGCACCTCCCGGCGGGCTCGGTCGATCAGCAGGCCGGGGAAGGTCAGCACGTCCTCGTCCGGCTCCAACGACGGCTCGGGCGGTGGGGCCGCCCGACGGAGCACGGCGGACACCCGCGCGGCCACCTCCCGGGGGCGGAACGGCTTGGTGACGTAGTCGTCCGCCCCGGCCGCCAGACCCATGAGGACGTCCCCCTCCTCGGCGCGTGCGCTGACCATGACGACCGGCAGGTCACGCTCCCGCCGCAGCCGGCGCAGGACCTCCATCCCGTCGAGGTCGGGCAGCCCGACGTCGAGCAGCACCACGTCGGGCGGTGGTTCCAGCCCGGCCTGGCGCAGCGCCTCGGCACCCGTCCCGGCCTCGCGCACCGCGAACCCGTGCCGGGCCAGGTAGGCCGCCAGCAGCGCACGGATCTGCGGCTCGTCGTCGACCACCAGCGCGGTGCGGATCACGCCGCTCACCTCCGTCCCCAGGCTACTCCGGGGGTATGCCGCACCCGGCGCCGCGGGCACGGCGCCGGCGGGGCCCCAGGCACGGCTGCACCCGGCGCCCCGCCCACCCGGCCCGTCAGCGGTTGGCGATCCCGTCCGGCGCGCAGACGAAGTGGGCCACCAGGGCCGTCCAGCCGGTCTGGTGGGAGGCCCCCAGCCCCACGCCAGAGTCTCCGTCGAAGTACTCGCTGAACGTCGGGTGGACGTCCCACAGCGGCCCGGAGGGGTGGTGCACCGGGGTGGACGGCCGGCGGCCGTCCGGACCGGGCCGGAAGAGCCCGACCAGGCGCCGCTCGATCCGGGCGGCCACCTCGTCGATCGGCAGCTCCTCGCCCGAGCCGGTGGGGTACTCCACCGGCCGGCCGGCACCGGCGCCGCGCCCGTAGGTGCGCAACGCGTCCGTGAGCAGGGCGTTGACCGGCAGCCACACCGGGCCGCGCCAGTTGGAGTTGCCGCCGAACATGTAGGAGTCGGACTCGCCGGGCACGTAGGCCAGCGACAGGTCCGACCCGCCGATGTGGACCTGCACCCCGTCGCGGTGGGCGGCGGACAGCGAGCGCAGCCCGCCGGGCGAGAGGAACTCGGCCTCGTCCAGCATCCGGGCCACGACCGCCCGCCACTGGCGACGGTCGACCATCGACAGCGTGCGCAGGGAGAAGCCTTCGTGGTTGGTGTGCAGCAGGGCGTCCTGAAGCTCGGGCCGGCGCCGGGTCCACCCGTCGAAGAAGTCGGTCAGGTCGGGCAGCTCGTCGGCGACCCAGTCGGGCACGATCGCCACCGCGGACAGCGGCAGCAGGCCGACCATCGAGCGCACCGGCATCCGGTGCACCTGGCCCTCGTCGGTGGTGAGGATGTCGTGGAAGAAGTCGTCCTCCTCGTCCCACAGCCGCGCGTGGCCGCGACCGATGTCGTCCATCGCCTGGGCGATCGAGAGGAAGTGGACGAGGAACTTGGTGGCCACCTCGTCCCACGCGGGGTCCTCCCGGGCCAGCTCCATCGCCATCCGCAGCATCTTGAGGCAGAACAGCCCCATCCAGGCGGTGGCGTCGGCCTGCTCCAGCCGCTGCCCGTCGGGCAGCGGTTCGGACCGGTCGAACAGGCCGATGTTGTCCAGGCCCAGGAACCCGCCCTCGAAGACGTGGCTGCCGTCGGCGTCCTTCCTGTTCACCCACCACGGGAAGTTGAGCAGCATCTTCAGCACGACCCGCTCCAGGAAGACGCGGTCACGCGAGCCGTCGATGCAGTAGACCTGCCAGGCTGCCCAGGGGTGCACCGGCGGGTTGACGTCGGAGAAGTTCCACTCGTAGGCCGGCAGCTGGCCGTTGGGGTGCATCGACCACTCCCGGCACATGAGCAGCAGCTGCCACTTGGCGAAGAACGGGTCGACGTGGGCGTAGGCGACGCAGTGGAAGGCCAGGTCCCAGGTGGCGAACCACGGGTACTCCCACTCGTCGGGCATCGAGATGACCTCGGCGAGGTTGACGTGCTGCCAGCCGGTGTTGCGCCCGTGGCGCCCGGCCCGCTCCGGCGGCGGGGGCGGCTGGCCCGGGTCGCCCTGCAGCCAGCGGGTCACGTCGTAGAGGTAGAGCTGCTTGCACCACTGCAGCCCGGCGAAGGCGCGGCGCGCCACCAGGGCGTCCTGCTCGTCGGTGCCCTCCGGCAGCACCTCGGCGTAGAACTCGTCGGCCTCCTGCCGCCGCAGCGCGACGACCTCCTCGTCGCCGGGCGCGTCGGCGGCGGGGCCACCGCCCTCGGACAGCCGCAGGCGCACGGTCACGCTCTCCCCCGGCGCGACGGCGTCGAACTCCCACCAGAACGCCATCTTCGTCCCCCGCTGCTCGGGGTTGCAGGCGTCGGCCTGCCCGTGCACCACGGCGCGGTCCACCGAGTCCTTGGGGTATGCCGTGTGCCCCGGCAGGACCGCGTCCTGCCCGTAGAGGGCGGCGGTGTTGGTGTCGTTCTCGCAGAACAGGGTCCGCGGCGAGCCCTCGGCCCGCACGGTCACCGGGCCAAGCTCCGGGTGCTCGGCACGGACGACGACGGTCCCCTCGGCCGCGGCGTCGTCCCGCCACAGCGAGGGGCGCCGGTCGTCCAGGCCCCAGGACCAGGTGTTGCGGAACCACACCTGCGGCAGCAGGTGGAGCGGGGCCGCCTGCGGGCCGTGGTTGGTCGCGGTGACCTCCACGACGATGTCCCCCGGGGCGGCCTTGGCGTGGGTGACGACGACGTCGAAGAACCGGTCCTCGTCGAGCACGCCGGTGTCGGCCAGCTCGTGCTCGGGGTCCTGCACGCCGCGCTCGCCGTTCGCCCGCACCAGCTCCTCGTAGGGGAAGGCGGCCTGCGGGTAGCGGTAGAGGCTGCTGGCGTAGGAGTGGGTGGGCAGCCCCTCGAGGTGCCACCAGTACTCCTTGACGTCCTCGCCGTGGTTGCCCTGCGGGTTCGTCAGCCCGAACAGCCGCTCCTTGAGCCGGTCGTCCTGCCCGTTCCACATCGCCACGGCGACGTTGAGGTGGCCCTCGAGGTCGCACAGGCCGGCGATCCCGTCCTCCCCCCAGCGGTAGGCCCGCAGGTGGGCGTGGTCGAACGGCAGGTGCGCCCAGGCGTTCCCGTCGGCGGAGTAGTCCTCCCGGACGGTGCCCCACTGCCGTCCGGAGACGTAGGGGCCCCAGCGGCGCCAGGGCGCCCGGGAGTCGTCGGAGTCGGCCAGTCGTCGGTGCTCGGCGGTGGTCACCGGCCCAGACTAGGCGTCAGACGGCATACCCGGCGAGGTGGCCGTGGAGGTCGGGGTCGACCTTGGCCTGCAGCCGCGTGCCCTCCCCGGTGTGCTCCTCGGAGAGCACCTCGCCCTCCTCGTGCAGCCGGGTGACCAGGTCTCCCCGGTCGTAGGGCACGAGGACGTCGACGAGGATCTCGGGGCGGGGAAGGGCCTCCTCCACGGCGGCCCGCAGCTCCTCCACGCCGCGTCCGGTCCGGGCGGAGACGACCACCACGCGGGGGTGCATCCGCACGATCCGGTCGACCACCTCGGGGTCGGCGACGTCGGCCTTGTTGACGGCGATGATCTCCGGCAGGCGCAGCGTGGCCCCCTCGTCGACCTCGGCCAGGACCTCGTGCACCGCGGCGATCTGGCCCTCGGGGTCCGGGTGGGACCCGTCGACGACGTGGAGCAGCACGTCCGCCCCGGAGGCCTCCTCCAGGGTGGAGCGGAAGGCCTCGACGAGCTGGTGCGGCAGGTGGCGCACGAACCCGACGGTGTCCGAGAGGGTGTAGCTGCGTCCGTCCTCGGTCTCGGCCCGGCGCACGGTCGGGTCGAGCGTGGCGAAGAGCTGGTCCTCGACGAGCACGCCGGCCCCGGTGAGCCGGTTGAGCAGGGAGGACTTGCCGGCGTTGGTGTAGCCGACGATGGCCACGCCAGGGACCTTGTGGGCCCGGCGGGAGCTGCGCTTGGTGTCGCGGACGGTCTTCATCGCGCCGATGTCGCGGCGCAGCTTGGCGATCCGCGTGTTGATCCGCCGCCGGTCCAGCTCGATCTTGGTCTCGCCGGGTCCGCGGGAGCCGATGCCCTCACCGCCGGCGACCCGGCCGCCGGCCTGGCGCGACATCGACTCGCCCCAGCCGCGCAGGCGGGGCAGGAGGTACTGCAGCTGGGCCAGCTCGACCTGGGCGCGGCCCTCCCTGCTCTTGGCGTGCTGGGCGAAGATGTCGAGGATCAGCGCGGTGCGGTCGATGACCTTGACCTTGACGACGTCCTCCAGCGCGCGCCGCTGGGACGGGCCCAGCTCCCCGTCGCAGATGACGGTGTCGGCGCCGTGCTCGACGACCAGGTCGCGCAGCTCCCGGGCCTTGCCCGACCCCAGGTAGGTGGCCGGGTCCGGCTTGAGGCGGCGCTGGATGACGCCGTCGAGCACGGTGGACCCGGCGGTCTCGGCCAGGGCGGCGAGCTCGCGCATGGAGTTCTCGGCGTCCTCGACGGTGGTCCGGCCGTCGTCGGCCCAGACCCCGGCGAGCACGACCCGCTCCAGCCGCAGCTGGCGGTACTCGACCTCGGTGACGTCCTCGAGCTCGGTCGACAGGCCGGCGACGCGCTGGAGCGCGGCGCGCTCCTCGCGGTCGAGCTGGTCGCCGTCGGGCTGCTCGTCCAGGACGGGGGTGGGGTGGTGCTGCGGATGCGCCATGGTCTCCTTCGGGTCGGGCACGGGGGTTTCGCGGCGGGGTTCTCCTGCTCCCCACCTTCGCAGAGGACAACACCGGGGGCCACCGGTTTTGTGCCCACGGCCGTAGACTTCCCGGCCATGTCCCCGCCCCAGGACCACTACTTCACGGCCCGGCCGGCCTCCGACGGCGAGCTGCGGACGGTCCCGGTGCAGCTGGCCGGGCGGGACGTCGAGGTGGTGACCGCCGGCGGGATCTTCTCCCCCGACGGGATCGACCGGGGCACCCGCGTCCTGCTCGCGGAGGTTCCCCCGCCGCCGGCCGCGGGCACGTTCCTCGACCTCGGCTGCGGCTGGGGCCCGCTGGCCCTGACGATGGCGCTGGAGTCCCCCGCCGGACGGGTCGTGGCGGTCGACGTCAACGAGCGCGCGCTCGACCTGGCCCGGCGCAACGCCGTCTCGGTGGACGTCGCCGACCGGGTCGAGGTGCTGGCCCCCGGCGACGTGCCCGCCGACCTGACCTTCGACCTGGTGTGGTCGAACCCGCCGATCCGCGTCGGCAAGGCGGCGCTGCACGAGCTGCTCACCACCTGGCTGCCGCGCCTGGCCCCGGAGGGCACGGCATACCTCGTGGTCCAGAAGAACCTCGGCGCCGACTCGCTGCAGCGCTGGCTGGCCGACACCCTGCCCGGTCTCATGGAACCGGTGGCGGTGGAGCGCACCGCGAGCAGCAAGGGGTTCAGGGTCCTGCGGGTGACCCGGGGCTGACCGGCCCGGCCGCGACCGCGGCGAGCGCCTGGTCCAGGAGGTCGGGGGCGTCGTGCTCGAGCCAGACGACGCGGGGGTCGGGGCCGAACCACCGTTCCTGCCGGCGGGCCAGGCGCCTCGTGGCTCCGACCGTGTCCGCCACGGCCTCCTCCTGCGTCAGCTCCCCGTCGAGCTGGCGCAGCGCCTGGGCGTAGCCCACCGCCCGCGAGGCGGTGCGTCCCTCCCGCAGGCCCCGCTCCACCAGCCCCCGGACCTCCTCGACGAGACCGGCCCGCCACATCGCCTCCGCCCGCCGGCCGATCCGCGCGTCCAGCACCTCCCGGTCCGCCCGCAGCCCCAGCACCACCGTGGGCCGCACGTGCTCGCGCGCGGGCATGGTCGCGCTGAACGGCCGCCCGGTGAGCTCGACGACCTCCAGGGCCCGGACGACCCGGCGGCCGTTCCGGGGCTGGATCGCCCGCGCGGCGACGGGGTCGACCTCGGCCAGCCGGGCGTGCAGCGCCTCGGCGCCCACCCGCTCCAGCTCGGCCTCCCAGCGGGCCCGCACGCCGGGGTCCGTCGGCGGGATCTCCATCCGGTCGAGCAGCGCCCGGACGTAGAGGCCGGACCCGCCGACGACCACGGGCACCCGCCCCCGTGCGCGGACCGCCTCCAGGTCGGCCCGGGCGGCAGTCTGGTATGCCGCGACCGTCGCCTCCTCGCGCACGACGAGCACGTCCAGCTGGTGGTGCGGCACGCCGCGGCGCTGCGCGGGCGGGAGCTTGGCGGTGCCGACGTCCATGCCCCGGTAGAGCTGGGAGGCGTCGGCGTTGACGACCTCGCCGTCCAGGGCCAGCGCCAGCGCCACCCCCAGGTCGGACTTGCCGGTCGCGGTCGGCCCGACGACCGCCACGACCGGGTCAGGAGCGTCGGGGGCCATGGTCGTCCAGTCTGGCAGGCCAGCGGTTGCCGCACCGTCGTGACCGGGGCAGGGTGAGGCCCATGGACGAGCAGACGAGCACCCCGGACGGCACCTCCGACGACGCCGGCACCGAGGAGGGCACCTTCCTGGGCGGGTCCTTCGGCGGCGGGGACGAGGACGACGCGGACGCCCCGGACACGACCGCCGAGCAGCTGGAGGCACAGACGACGCCCGACGGCCCCGCCTACCTGGCCGGCGGGGCCCGACGGGACGACGCGACCGTCCCGGCCGAGGTGCAGGAGCAGGTGACCGGCACCTCCGACCCCGGCTCGATCCCCGACGACGCCTTCCCCTCCGACGTCGAGGGCACAAGCACCGAACCGGCGCCCGGGGAGCGCAACGACCCCGTCTGAGCACCGGCCCCCTACGCTGTGGGCCATGCCGGACACCCCGATCGAGGTCCACATCATCGCCGACTCGACCGGCGACACCGCCGCGCGGGTGGCCCGGGCGGCCGCAGCGCAGTACGTCGGCTACGACGTGCGGATCATCCGGCACCCCCGGCAGTCCTCCGCCGAGGGGCTGCACGACGCGTTCGCCCGGATGCACCCGGAGCGGGCCCGCACCGTGGTCTTCTCCACCGTCGTCGACGAGGGCCTGCGGCACCTCGTGGCCCAGCTGTGCACCGAACGGTCCCTACCGCACGCCGACCTGCTGGAGCCGGCCGTCGGGGCCCTGCGGGAGGCCACCGGGCAGGACCCGGAGCGGGTGGTCCGTCCCGTCGGGGTGGGCGAGGACTACTTCAAGCGGGTGCAGGCGATGGAGTTCTCCATCGCCAACGACGACGGCAACCTGTCCAACCACCTGCGTGAGGCCGACATCGTGCTGGTCGGGGTCAGCCGGTCGGGCAAGACGCCGCTGTCGATGTACCTGGGCTACCTGGGCTACAAGACCGCCAACATCCCGCTCGTGCCCGGCATCCCGGCCCCCGACCAGCTCTTCGACGTGCAGCGCTGGAAGGTGGTCGGGCTGACCATCGACCCCGAGCGCCTCGCCCAGATCCGCACCCGCCGCGTCCGCACGATGGGCAGCAGGGCGGTGCAGCGGGACGGCTACACCGAGCTGGCCCACATCTTCGACGAGCTGGACGAGGTCGCCGCGGTCCAGCGCAGCCTGGGCTGCCCCGTCATCGACACCACCAGCCTGGCCCTGGAGGAGGCCGCCGGCCGGGTGATCGAGGTCGTGCAGAAGCGTCGGGAGGCGGCTGCCGGCCGGTGAGCCGCGCGCGCTAAGGTCATACGGTGTAGACGGGGCGACGACGCACCGGGACCACGCACAGAGCGGAGCACGCCAGCATGAGCGAGAACGACCAGGTCAAGTACCTCTACGACATGTCAGAGGGCAACGCCGGGATGAAGACCCTCCTCGGCGGCAAGGGGGCCAACCTGGCCGAGATGACCCGTCTGGGCATCCCCGTCCCCGACGGTTTCACCGTCAGCACCGCCGCGTGCGTGGCGACGATGGAGAACTCCGGCGAGTGGCCCGGGCACCTGTGGGACGACACCCTGGCCGCGCTGGAGCGGCTCGAGGAGCGCACCGGGCGCCGGCTGGGAGACACCGAGAAGCCGCTGCTGCTCTCGGTCCGCTCCGGGGCCGTCGTCTCCATGCCCGGGATGATGGACACCATCCTCAACCTGGGCGTCAGCGACGAGACCGTCGACGCGCTGGGCGCCGAGGCGGACAACCCCCGCTTCGCCTGGGACTCCTACCGCCGGTTCCTCCAGATGTTCGGCGAGGTCGTCGAGGGTGTCCCGCCGCACCTCTACGAGGACGAGCTCACCGCCCTCAAGGCACGGCGCGGCGTCGAGCAGGACACCGACCTGTCCATCGAGGACCTCAAGGAGCTGGTGGCCACCTTCAAGGAGGTCTCCCGGCGCGAGCTCGGGCGGGACCTCCCCGCCGACCCGCGGGAGCAGCTGCGCAGCGCGATCGACGCGGTCTTCCGCTCCTGGGACACCCCCCGGGCACGGGTCTACCGCAAGGCCAACGACATCCCCGACGACCTGGGCACCGCCGTCAACGTCATGCAGATGGTCTTCGGCAACCGCGGCGAGACCTCGGCCACCGGCGTGTGCTTCACGCGCAACCCCTCGACCGGCGAGAAGGCGCTCTACGGGGAGTTCCTCGTCAACGCCCAGGGCGAGGACGTCGTGGCCGGGATCCGCACCCCGCGCGAGCTCTCCGAGATGGAGGCGGTGCTGCCGGAGGCGTACGGCCAGCTCATCCAGACGATGCACGACCTGGAGAGCCACTACAAGGACATGCAGGACATCGAGTTCACCGTCGAGGAGGGCACCCTCTACCTGCTGCAGACCCGCAACGGCAAGCGCACCGCGGCCGCCGCCCTCAAGGTGGCCCGCGACATGGTCGAGGAGGGCGTGCTCACCCGGGAGGAGGCCCTGCAGCGGATCGCCCCCGCCCAGCTGGACCAGCTGCTGCACCCGGCGATCGGCGCCGACCACGGCCGCACCCCGGTGACCAAGGGCCTGCCGGCCTCCCCCGGCGCAGCCGTCGGGGCGGTCGTCTTCGACGCCGACACCGCCGAGGAGCGGGGGCGCGCCGGGGAGTCCGTCGTCCTGGTCCGCTACGAGACGACGCCGGACGACATCCACGGCGTGATCCTGGCCCAGGGCGTGCTCACCGCGCACGGCGGGATGACCTCGCACGCCGCCGTGGTCGCCCGCGGCATGGGCAAGCCCTGCGTGGCCGGCGCCCAGGGGATCCGCATCAACACCGCCGAGAAGAAGCTCACCGTCGGCGACTCCACCTTCGCCGAGGGCGACGTCATCACGCTGGACGGCTCCACCGGCGAGGTCTACGGCGAGGCCCTGGAGCTGGTCCCGCCGCAGATCAACGAGGACTTCAGCGCCATCGTCAGCTGGGCCGACGACATCCGCCGCCTGGGCGTGCGCGCCAACGCCGACACCGGCGAGGACGCCGCCAAGGCCCGCGAGCTGGGCGCCGAGGGCATCGGCCTGTGCCGCACCGAGCACATGTTCATGGCCGCGGACCGCCTGCCCGCCGTCCGCCGGATGATCCTGGCCGAGGACTCCGAGGAGCGCGCCGAGGCGCTCGAGGCGATCCTGCCGATGCAGCAGGAGGACTTCGAGGCGATCTTCACCGAGATGAAGGGGCTGCCGGTGACCGTCCGGCTGCTCGACCCGCCGCTGCACGAGTTCCTGCCCGACCTCGTCGAGCAGTCCCTGCTCGTCCAGCGCCTGGAGCTCACGGGAGGCGACCAGGACGAGCTGGCCGAGGCCCGCATGCTGCTGGGCCAGGTCAAGCGCCTGCATGAGCAGAACCCCATGCTCGGCACCCGCGGCTGCCGGCTGGCCATGCTCTACCCGGAGATCCCCGAGATGCAGACCCGGGCGATCATCCGCGCGGCGCTGGCGGTCAAGGAGCGCGACGGCGACACCGCCACCGTGGAGATCATGATCCCGCTGGTCGCCTACGCCAAGGAGCTGCAGGTGCAGCGCGAGATCGTCGAGCGCACCGTCGCCGACGAGCTCCAGGCCGCCGGCATGGAGATGGAGGTGCACGTCGGGACGATGATCGAGCTGCCCCGTGCGGCGATCGTGGCAGACCAGATCGCCGAGCACGCCGACTTCTTCTCCTTCGGCACCAACGACCTGACCCAGACCGGGATCGGCATCAGCCGCGACGACGCCGAGGGCGGGTTCCTCTCGGCCTACGTCTCCGAGGAGGTCATCCCGACCAACCCGTTCGAGTCCATCGACAAGGACGGCGTCGGCGGGCTCGTGCAGATCGCCGCCGAGCGCGGCCGGTCGGCCAAGCCCGACCTCAAGCTCGGCGTCTGCGGCGAGCACGGCGGGGACCCGGCCTCCATCGACCTGTTCGAGGAGCTCGGCCTGAGCTACGTGTCGTGCTCGCCCTTCCGGGTGCCGATCGCCCGCTTCGCCGCCGCGCGGGCGGTGCTGGCCCACCGGGAGTGACCTCGACCCCCGCGCCGGGAGCCGCCGCCGGGCTCGTCCGCACCCTGGACGGGCTCGGCGGCTTCTTCGCGCTCGCCGCCGCGCCTCCCGACGGGACCGACGCCGTGCCCTGGGCGGACGTGCTCGCCGGCCCCGCCCTGCGCGCCCGCTTCGAGGTCGTCCGCACCATCCTGGCCGACGGTGCCGGGATGCCGGCCGACGGGCTCGACCCGAAGGTGGCGGTCTCGGCCGTGCAGGTGGGCCTGGCGTCCCGGCTGTGGTCGGTCGCCCTCGCCTCGGCGGTGCTGCACTCCTGGCTGCCGGACCTGTCCTCCACCTCCCTGCTGGCCAGCCCGGTCCACCGCGGGCAGGTGCCGCTCGCGGTCAGGGACCTCGCCGCGGGGTATGCCGTCGACTCCCCCGAGGAGGCCGCGCGCCGCATCGTGGGGACGGTGGTCGGCTCCTCGCTGCGGGACCTGCACGAGGCCTGCGCCCGCGAGGGGCGCACGCCGCCGCGGGTGCTCGTCAGCAACAGCACCTCGAGCCTCGTGGGCGCGTTGCGGGTGCTGTCCGCGCGACGGCCCGAGCACGCCGGCCGGGTCGCCGAGCTGGGAAACCTCCTGCTGGCCGACCCGGCCGTCCGGGCCGGCGGGGACCTGGTGCCGGCCGCGGACCTGCCGCCCGGGGTGGGCACGACGGTGCCGGGCGTGGACCCGGCCGAGCAGGCCTTCGTGCGCTCGGGCTGCTGCGTGTTCTACCACCTGCCGGAGCATGGGCTGTGCCCCGACTGCGTGCTCGCTCCGGTCCACCCGGGACGGGTCACCGAGGCGCACTGACGCTGCATACCCCCGGGGGCCGGCCGGGCGGCCTCTCAGCCGCGCGCGCGCACCCGCCCCGCCCCGGCCTCGGCGTCCCAGGTCCAGACCTCCGTCCCGTCGACCCAGGTGCGCAGCACCCGGGACTGCAGGTCCAGCGGGTCGCCGGACCACAGGACGACGTCCGCGTCCTTGCCCGCCTCGATCGAGCCGACCCGCTCGTCCACGCCCAGGACCCGGGCGGGGTTGAGGGTGACCGAGCGCAGCGCCGCGTCCCGGTCCATGCCCTCCCGGACGGCCAGGGCGACCTGGGTGATGAGGTACTCGATCGGCACCACCGGGTGGTCGGTGATGATCGAGACCGGCACGCCGGCGCGGTCGAGGATGCCGGGAGCGGCCAGCGACCGGTCGCGCACCTCGACCTTGGAGCGGCTCACGATGAGCGGCCCGTAGAGGACGGGGACCTGCCGCTCGGCCAGCACGTCGGCCAGCAGGTAGGACTCGGTGCCGTGGTCCAGCACCAGCTCGTAGCCGAACTCGTCGGCCAGCCGCAGGGCGGTGGCGATGTCGTCGGCCCGGTGGCAGTGCTGGCGCCAGGGGATCTCCCGGTCGAGCACCTTGACGAGGATCTCGCTCACCAGGTCGGTGTCGACCGGCTTGCCGTCCGAGGCGTCCCGGCGGGCGCGGTAGGAGCGGGCCGCCTCGAAGGCGGTCCGCAGCACCAGCGCGACCCCGAGCCGCGTCGAGGGCGTCTTCTTCTGCTCGCCGTAGACCCGCTTGGGGTTCTCCCCGAGCGCGGACTTCACCCCCGCCGGGTTGCGCAGGACCATCTCGTCGACGTAGCGGCCGTACGTCTTCAGCGCCACGGCCTGCCCGCCGATCGGGTTCCCCGAGCCCGGATTGACGTTGACGGTGGTGACCCCGCCCATGAGCGCGTCGTCGAAGCCCTGCTCCCGCGGGTTGATGCCGTCGATCGCGCGGGCGGCGGCCATGACCGGGTCGGTCATCTCGTTGGTGTCCTGCCCGGCCCAGCCCTCGCCCTCCTCCCACACGCCCAGGTGGACGTGCGCGTCGACCAGGCCGGGCACCAGCCAGCCGCCGGAGGCGTCGACCACCTCGGCGTCACCGGGGACGGTCACCTCCTCACGGGTGCCCACGGCCTCGATCCGACCGTCCCGCAGCAGCACGACCCCGTCGGGCACGGGGTCGGAGGCGACGGGCACGACGTGGGCGCCGACGATGGCGAGCGGGTGGTCCTGGTGCATGGGGAGGGCTCCTCCTGGGACGGGGACGGGGTCGGTGCCAGCGTACGCAGCCGGGCCCACCGTGTGAGCGACGCCTCACCCCCTCGGGTGACGAACCTCGGTCAGACCCTTGTGCGGGTCGCGATACCTCTGGGAGTATGGGGAACACTGTGCTCGACCACGGCGTTGGCACGGTCAGACGCGACGTGCGCCGGACGGCCGCGCTCGCAGGCAAGAGATACGTAGCAGTATCGTCCCTTGACCGGCGAGGCGCAGAGCCGGCCCGGGGGCGACCAGACCCGACCGACGGCACGACCAAGGAGCACCACAGATGGACTGGCGCGATCGCGCAGCCTGCCTCGACGAGGACCCCGAGCTGTTCTTCCCGATCGGCAACACCGGTCCTGCCCTGCAGCAGATCGAGGAGGCCAAGGCGGTGTGCCGGACCTGTCCGGTCATCGACACCTGCCTGAAGTGGGCCCTGGAGACCGGTCAGGACGCCGGCGTGTGGGGCGGGCTGTCCGAGGACGAGCGGCGCGCCCTCAAGCGCCGCAAGGCCCGCGCGCGCCGCGCCGGCTGACCCGCCCGCACGACCCGCCCCTCCACGACCGACCCCTCCTCAGACGGACGGGCTAGCCCTGAGCCGCACGGTGAACCGCACGACGGTCCCGTGCGGCTCCGCCGTCTCCCAGGAGATCGTGCCCCGCAGGTCGGTGATCAGCGCCTGGACGATCTGCATCCCCAGCCCGTCGGCCCCGGGCCCCGCCTGCCCGGGCGGCAGGCCGGCCCCGTTGTCGGAGACGGTGACCTCGACGACCTCCCCCGGGGCCGACACCTGGGCGCGCCGCCGGGCCTCCACCACGACGCGCGGACGGACCCCCTCCCCCGGCCCCTGCACGCCGGGAGCGTCGCGGTGCTCCTCGAAGCCGTGCTCGACCGCGTTGTGCACCAGCTCGGCCAGCACCATCGCCAGGTGGGTGGCGTCCTCGGCCAGCAACGAGCCGAAGGTGCCGCGCAGCTCGGTCGCCACGACGGTCCGGGTGGAGGCCACCTCGACGGTCGCGCGCATGATGCGCGTGGCCACCTCGTCGAAGTCGACCTGCTCGGAGAAGCCCTGGCTGAGCGTGTCGTGCACCAGCGCCACGGTCGAGAGCCGCCGGCCGGCCTCGGCCAGGGCCTCCCGGGCGGCCGGGTCGTCCAGCCGGCGGGACTGCAGCCGCAGCAGCGCCGCGACGGTCTGCAGGTTGTTCTTCACCCGGTGGTGGATCTCCCTGATGGTCGCGTCCTTGCTCAGCAGTTCCCGCTCGCGGCGCCTCAGCTCGGAGACGTCGCGCAGCAGCAGCAGGGCGCCCAGGCGGGTGCCCTCGCGGGTCAGTGGCACCGCCCGCAGGGTCAGGTTGATGCCGGACGTCTCGATCTCGGTCCCCCACGGCGCGCGCCCGGTGAGCACGAGCGGGACTGTCTCGTCGACGTGCGTGCCCTCCACCAGCCGGTCGGTGACGATGCGGGACAGGTCGGCCCCGTTGACCTGGTCGGTGTGCCCCAGCCGGCGCAGCGCCGAGACCGCGTTCGGACTGGCGTAGTCGATGAGGCCGTCGGCGGTGAGCCGGACGACCCCGTCCCCGACCCGGGGCGTGCCGCGGCCGACGCCGGTGGCGCCGCCCTCCACCGGGAAGGCGCCCTCGGCGATCATGCTGAAGAGCTGCTGGCTGATCTGGAGGTAGTTGACCTCCAGGCCGCCCTGCTGACGCATGTTCTGCAGGTCCGTGTGCCGCACCAGCACCGCGATCGTCCGTCCCCGCCGCACGACGGGGACGTACTGCTCGCGGACGTAGCCCATCTCGTCAGGCGTCACCGCACGTCCGGACGCAAGGACCTGGGTCAGCCACCGCTGCCGCTCCGGCGTCGGCGGCTGCCCGATGACGTCGTCGTGGTAGAAGTTCGGGCCGGTGGTGGGTCGGGCGTGGGCCGCCAGGAACCACGGGGACAGGTAGGGGTCGTCGTGGTCGTCGAGCTCGACCGGGATCCACAGGGTCAGGTCGGCGAAGGAGAGGTCGGCCACCATCTGCCAGTCGCCGACGAGCCGGTGCAGCCAGTCGACGTCCGCGTCCGACATCGAGGCGCGGGAGAGCGTGTCGCGCAGGGTGGGCACGCAGCAGACCCTACCGCCCGGGCCGGCGGGCACCTGCGTCCGCCGGCCCGGGAACCGTCCCGCGGGTCAGTCGGTGGCCGACCCCTGTCGCACCAGGCCGCGCAGGGTGCGCAGGGCCACCGACAGCGGCGCCAGGCTGGGCTCCTCCATGGCGCCGACGGTCCGCAGCACCTGGCTGGTGCGCACGAGGGCGTCCCGGTTCTCGATCATCCACTCCTCGACCCGCTCCACCGAGTCCGACCCCGGGGTCGTGCGTTCGGCGACGGTCCGGGCCAGCCCCCGCATGACGCCGTAGATGTCGTCCCGCATGGCCCCGCGGGCCAGCGAGGACCACCGGTCCGGCCGGGGCAGGTTGGACACGTGCGTGAGCAGGTCGTCGAGGCTGAACGCCTCGGAGACCCCGAAGTAGATCTCGGCGACCTCCCGCACGTCCCGGTCCATGTCCATCGACAGCTCGGTGACGTCCAGCAGGGAGTAGCTGTCCAGCAGCGAGGCGTAGGCCTGGGCCAGCTCCTGCGGGACGCCCCGCTTCCTGGCCCAGTCGACCCGCTCCTGCCAGCGGTCCAGCTCGGTGCCCTGCAGCAGCTCCTCCATGACCGGGACCAGCGACTGGACCGGTCCGGCGAAGTGCTCGATCTCCTGCTCCATCCGGCTGGACAGCGAGCGGTTGTTGAGGAACCAGCGCACGCCGCGGTCGATGAGCCGGCGGAACTCGAGGTAGAGCTCGGTCTGGGTGCCGGTGTCGACCTCGTTGTCCAGCTCCTCGACCTGGGCCATGAAGGTGTTCATGTCGAACACGGCCCGGACGACGTGGAAGGCGCGGGCGATCTGGGTCAGGGTGGCGCCCGTCTCGTCCACGGCCCGGTAGGCGAAGCTGACCCCGCCCCGGTTGACCATGGCGTTGGCGATCTCGTTGACCACGATCTGGCGCCGCAGGGGGTGCGCCTGCAGGCGCTCGCCGGCGACCTCCTGCAGCGGCCCCGGGAAGTAGTTCACGAGGGTCTGCGTCATCGCCGGGTCCTCCGGCAGCTCGCTGTCGTTGAGGGCGTCCTTGAGCCCGAGCTTGGCGTAGGCGACGAGCACGGAGAACTCGGGGCTGGTCAGCCCCAGGCCCTCCCGCTCGCGACGGGCCCACTCCTTGCGGTCGGGCAGGAACTCCAGCGCCGGGTCGAGCCCGGCGGTCTCGCGCAGGTAGCCGATGAGGCGCTGGTGGACGGGGGCCATCACCTCGCGCTGGCTGCGGCCGTTGCCGATGAGCACGTTCTGCTCGTAGTTGTGCCGCAGGACCTTGGCCGCGACCTCCTCGGTCATCGACTCCAGGAGCTCGTTGCGCTCCTCCATCGTCATCGCGCCGTCCGCCACGAGCGGGGTGAGGGCGATCTTGATGTTCACCTCGTGGTCCGAGCTGTCCACGCCGGCGGAGTTGTCGATGGCGTCGGTGTTGACGTGCACCCCGTGCAGGGCGGCCTCGATCCGGCCCAGCTGGCTCATCCCGAGGTTGCCGCCCTCGCCCACGACCCGCACCCGCAGGTCCCGGCCGTCCACCCGGATGGCGTCGTTGGACCGGTCCCCGATGTCGGCGTGCGTCTCGGTGGAGGCCTTGACGTAGGTGCCGATGCCGCCGTTCCACAGCAGGTCGACGGGGGCCGAGAGGATCGCCCGGAGCAGCTCGTGGGGGGTCAGGCTCGTCGTGCCCTCCGGCAGCCCGAGGCGTTCGCGCACCTGGGGGCTGACCGGGACCGACTTGGCCGACCGGGGGTGGATCCCGCCGCCCTCGCTGAGCAGGCTGGTGTCGTAGTCCGCCCAGCTGGAGCGGGGCAGCTCGAAGAGCCGCTGCCGCTCGGCGTAGGAGCGCTCCGCGTCGGGGTCGGGGTCCAGGAAGATGTGCCGGTGGTCGAAGGCCGCGACCAGCCGGATGTGCTCCGACAGCAGCATCCCGTTGCCGAAGACGTCGCCGCCCATGTCGCCGACGCCGACCACGGTGAAGTCCTCGGCCTGGGTGTCCAGCCCGAGCTCCCGGAAGTGCCGCTTGACCGACTCCCAGGCCCCCCGGGCGGTGATCCCCATCTCCTTGTGGTCGTAGCCGGCCGAGCCGCCGGAGGCGAACGCGTCGTCCAGCCAGAACCCGTAGTCGCGGGCGACCGAGTTCGCCAGGTCGGAGAAGGTCGCGGTGCCCTTGTCGGCGGCGACCACCAGGTAGGGGTCGTCGTCGTCGTAGCGCAGCACCCGGTCGGGGGCCACGACCTCCTCGCCCTGCCGGTTGTCGGTGATGTCCAGCAGCCCGGAGATGAAGGTGGTGTAGGCGGCCTTGCCCTCGGCCAGCCACGCCTCCCGGTCCACCGAGGGGTCCGGCAGCTGCTTGGCGAAGAAGGCACCCTTGGACCCGGTCGGCACGATGACGGCGTTCTTGACCATCTGGGCCTTGACCAGGCCGAGGACCTCGGTGCGGAAGTCCTCGCGGCGGTCCGACCACCGCAGCCCGCCGCGGGCGACGGCACCGAACCGCAGGTGCGAGCCCTCGACGCGGGGCGCGTAGACCCAGATCTCGAACGCCGGCCGCGGCTCCGGCAGCAGGGACAGCTCGCGCGGCAGCAGCTTGACCGAGACGCGGGCCTTGGGCTGCCCGTCCTCGTCCCGCTGGTAGAAGTTGGTGCGCACGGCCGCCCCGACGACCGACACCAGCGCCCTCAGGATGCGGTCCTGGTCGAGGCTGGAGACGTCGTCCAGCTCGCTGACGATCTCCTGGCCGAGCTCCTCGACGCGGGCCGCGCGGGCCTCCTCGTCCAGGTCGGCGTCCGGGTCGAAGCGTGCCGCGAACAGGTCGATGAGCAGCCCCGCGACCGAGGGGTTGGCCACCAGGGCCTCCTCGACGTAGTCCAGGCTGAAGGTGCCGACCTGGCGCAGGTAGCGGACCAGAGTGCGCAGGATGACCACCTGGCGCCAGTCCAGCCCCGCGGTGAGCACGAGGGAGTTCAGCTGGTCGGACTCGGCCGCGCCGCTCCATACCGCCGTGAAGGCGTCCTCGAAGGCCTCGGCGACCTCCTCCTCGGTGCGCCCGTCCCGGCCGGTCCACACGTCCTCGCCGGGGGCCCGCAGCCCGAAGTCGTAGATGTAGCTGGTCGTGATCTTGGCGCCCTCCAGCACGTAGGGCCGCTGGACGGTCACCTCCAGCCCCAGGTCCGCGAAGACCGGCAGCACGTCGGTCAGCGACATCTCCTGGGTGCGGTAGACCTTCATCCGCCGCTCCTGCGGGTCGTCGTCCTCCGCCCGGTACAGGTGCGGCCGGACCGAGGCCGAGGAGTCCGCCAGCTCGGCGAGCCGGGCGATGTCGAAGTAGGCGGCCCGCCCGTCGAAGTCCTCCTTGTAGGCCTCGGGGAAGGCGCCGGCGTAGTGGGCCACCAGGTCGCCGACGACGTTCTCGTCGTCGACGTTCTCGGTGACGGCGTCGGTCAGCGTCTCGGTCCACGTGCGGGTGGCGGCGACCAGGCGGCGCTGCAGGTCGTCGGGGTCGACCTCCGGGGCCGGCCGGTCCTTGGGCAGACGGATCATGAAGTGCAGCTGGGCCAGCGGCCCGTCGCCCACCCGGGTGGCGTAGTCGGACATCTCCCCGCCGAGGGCGTCCTCGAGCAGACGCTGCACCTTGAGCCGGTTGGCGGTGTTGTAGCGGTCGCGGGGCAGGAAGACGAGGGCGCTGACGAAGCGGCCGAACTCGTCCCGGCGCACGTAGGCCTTGGCCTCCGGCCGCTCGAGCAGGCGCAGCACGTCCTCGGAGGTCTCGCGCAGGTAGTCCTCGGGCGCCTGGAACAGCTCGTCGCGGGGGTAGCCCTCCAGCACGCCGAGCAGGTCCTTGCCGGAGTGGCTGTCGGGCGCGTAGCCGCTGGCCTCCAGGATCCGCTTGACCTTCGGTGCGGCGATGGGCAGCCGCGTCGTGGACTCGGCGTAGGCGGTCTGGGTGAACAGGCCCAGGAAGCGCTGCTCCCCCACGACCCGCCCCTGCTCGTCGAAGCGGCGGATGCCGATGTAGTCCAGCGGCACCGTCCGGTGCACGGTGGCCCGGGTGTTGGCCTTGGTGATGGTCAGCAGCCGGGGCTCGCGGGCCGTGGCGGCGGCCTCGGGCCGCAGCTCGCTCATCGTCGCCTCGGCCCCGGGACGGTCGCGCAGGATGCCCAGGCCACTGCCGGGCACCGACCGCAGGTATGCCGTGCCCTCCTCCTCGACGAGGTCGTAGGCCCGGTAGCCGAGGTAGGTGAAGTGGTGGTCGTCCAGCCAGCTGAGGAAGTCCACGGTGGGGCGGACGGTGTCCTTGTCGACGGTGCCGGGCGGGGAGATCTCCAGCTCGGCGATGATCGCCCGCGCCCGCTGGCGCATGGCCCCCCAGTCCTCGTAGGCCCGCCGCACGTCGGCCAGCACCCGGCGCAGGTCCTCCTCCAGGGAGGTCCGCTCGTCCTCCTCGGGCACGCGGTCGACCTCGACGAGGATCCACGACTCCGCCCGCTGGCCGGGACCGGCCTGCCGGTGGTCCACGTCCAGCACGGAGCCGTCCTCCTCGGCGACGACCATCTGCGGGTGGAACAGCTGGTGGACGCCCAGGCCGTGCCGGGCCACCTCGCCGAGCACGGAGTCGACGAGGAAGGGCATGTCGTCGTTGACCACCTCGACGAAGGTGTGCCGGCTGCTCCAGCCGTCGCCGTCGGCGGAGGGGTTGAACACGCGGACCGCGGCCTCGCCCGGGGTCCGGCCGGCGCTGAGGGCGGCCACGGACCGGGCCGCCGCGGCCAGCTGCTCGGGGGCCCGGGTCGCCGTGGCGTCGGGCGCGTGGTGGTAGAACCGGTCGATCAGCGTGTCGGGGGACGACATCTGCTCAAGCACTCCTTGGTCGCAGGCCAGCGCGCACGGCGATGTGCGCCACGGTCACCCTATCGCCCGCACCCGACGGGCCGCCTGGGGACGATCGCCTCGGCGCAGCCCCCCGTCGCCCTACAGTGGGCCCATGCCCCGTCGGACCCCCGGACGGTCGCCGCGCCCGGTCGACCCGGCCTCTCCCGCCCCGGGCGACGACCCGGCCGCCGGGGCGGGGCGGGTGACGACGCTGCTCGCCGTCGAGGAGCTGCAGGCCGCGGCGGCGGACCTCGGCTGGCCCGAGGCGACGGGGCTGTGCGACGGGCTCGTGGACGCGCTGGCCCACCTGCTCGTCGACGTGGCCGACGGTGCTCCACGACCCTCGCCGCGGCCGACGGTGCTGGGGGCGATCGGAGGGCCGGCCCGCCCGGTCGACCACGCCTCCTGCCGGGCCGCGGCCGCCGCGCTGCGCCGGGCGGCCCCCGCCTTCGCCGACGGACCCGCGTGGGCCGACGGCGCCGGGGCCGTGTGCGCCGACCTGGCGAGCCTGCTCGACCAGGTGGCCGACCTGGACCGCGGCGGGCGGCTCACCCTCGCCCACAAGGGCGTGGTGCTGCGGCGGATGCACGTGCTGCAGCGTCGGCTGCACGGACTAGGTTGAGCGGTATGAGGATCACCGAGACCGTCGTGCACCCCGCCGACCCCCGTCGCACCTTCGAGATGCTCTGCGACCGCGGCTACCAGGACCTGCGGGCCGAGCGCTCCGGCGCGCTGGACCAGACGGTGACCGTGGAGCAGGAGGACGGGGCGACCGTGGTCACGACCCGGCGCCACCTGCCCACCGGCGACCTGCCGGAGATGGTCCGCCCGTTCGTGGGCCCCCAGCTGCTCGTCGTGGAGACGGTGCGCTGGGGCGACGCCGACCCGGACGGCGAGCGGGAGGGCGCGATGTCCCTGGAGATGCCGGGCCTGCCGGTCCAGTTCATCGGCGGGGTCCACCTGCGCCGCGGCACGGACGAGGGCACCACCGACCACGTCGTCGACGGCGACCTGGAGGCCAACGTGCCCTTCCTCGGTCGACGGATCGAGGCGGCCGTCGCCCCCCAGATCAGCGACGTCGTGCGGCTGGAGGAGCGGATCGCCCGCGAGTGGCTGGCCGACCACCCCGGCTGAGGATCACCCCATGTGGGGGTAGCGGTAGTCGGTCGGGGGCGCGAACGTCTCCTTGATCACCCGGGTGCTGATCCAGCGCTGCAGGTTGGCCTTGGACCCGGCCTTGTCGTTGGTGCCCGACCCGCGGGCCCCGCCGAAGGGCTGCTGGCCGACGACGGCGCCCGTGGGCTTGTCGTTGACGTAGAAGTTGCCGGCGGCGAAGCGCAGTCGCTGGGTCACCTCGGCGATCGCGGCCCGGTCCTGGGCGATGACCCCGCCGGTGAGGGCGTACTCGGCCACCGACTCCATCTGGGTGAGCATGGCGTCCCAGTCCTCGTCCCGGTAGACGTGGACCGCCAGGATGGGGCCGAAGTACTCGGTGGTAAGCATCTCGTGCTCGGGGTCGCTGACGAGCGCGATCGTGGGCCGCACGAAGTAGCCGACCTCGTCGTCGCAGGTGCCGCCGGCGACCACCTCGACCCGGTCGTCGGCGTGCGCCATGTCAAGCACCTTCTTGTGCTTGGCGAAGGCGCGGTCGTCGATGACGGCGCCCATGAAGTTGGACAGGTCGCGCACGTCGCCCACGGGCAGCGCCTCGGTGGTGGCGACCAGGTCGTCGCGCAGCCGCTCCCAGACCGAGGCGGGGACGTAGGCGCGGGAGGCGGCCGAGCACTTCTGGCCCTGGTACTCGAAGGCACCGCGCACGAGGGCGGTCCGCAGGACGTCGACGTCGGCGCTGGGGTGGGCCACGACGAAGTCCTTGCCCCCGGTCTCCCCGACGATGCGCGGGTAGGACCGGTAGGTGGACAGGTTGTCGCCGACCTGCTTCCAGAGGCTGTTGAAGACCGTGGTGGAGCCGGTGAAGTGGATGCCGGCCAGGTCGCGGTGGTTCAGCAGGACCTCGGAGATCGCCGGGCCGCGGCCGGTCACCATGTTGACCACCCCGTCGGGCAGGCCGGCGGCCTGGAACAGCCGCATCAGCTCGGTGGCCGCCCGGGTCTGGGTGGTCGCCGGCTTCCAGACCACGGTGTTGCCCATCAGGGCCGGCGCGGTGGGCAGGTTGCCGGCGATGGCGGTGAAGTTGAACGGGGTGACCGCGTAGACGAAGCCCTCCAGCGGCCGCTGGTCGATCCGGTTCCAGGTCCCCGGCGAGCTGGTGACCGGCTGCTCGGCCAGCAGCTGACGGGCGAAGTGCACGTTGAACCGCAGGAAGTCGGCCAGCTCGCAGGCCGAGTCGATCTCGGCCTGGTGCACGGTCTTGCTCTGGCCGAGCATGGTGGCGGCGTTGACCCGCGCCCGCCACGGCCCGGAGAGCAGGTCGGCCGCCTTGAGCATGACCGAGGCACGGTCCTCGAAGGACAGCTCGCGCCACGGCACGGCCGCGGCGAGCGCGGCGTCCACGGCGGCGGCGGCGTCGGCCCCGGTCCCGTCGTGCAGGGTGCCCAGCACCTCGGCGTGCGCGTGCGGCTGGACCACGTCGACGGCCTCGCCGTCGCCGACGACCTCCTGGCCACCGATGACGTGGGGCAGGTCGATGGGCGTGCTGGCCATCCTGGCCAGCTCGACCTCCAGCTCGGCCCGCTCGGGGCTGCCGGGGGCGTAGGTCCGCACCGGCTCGTTGACCGGGTCGGGGACGTTGATGATGGCATCCATGTCGGCTGTCCTCGTTCTCGTCGGTGGGCCCGTCGGCGTCCTCGTGGACGCCCGTGGCCCGGGACTGGGTCGGCCGCGGGTCAGCCCGCGCCGGGCTGGTCGGGCCGGTCGGGCTGGTCGGGCCGGTCCGGGGCTGCCGGGCAGGCCCGGGCCAGGTCGAGGACGTGGGCGATCTCGGTCGTGTCGTACCAGGACAGCTCCAGCTCCTCGTCCTGGCCGTCGAGCGCCTGCCGGTCGCCGGTGACGACGTCGTCGCCCACGTGCAGCGCGGCCACCCGGGGAAGGTCGACGTCGCCCACCTGGACGCGGGCACCCTCGGGCCGGGAGGCGTCCACCTGGTCGGCCGTCAGGTCGACGGCCGCCAGCACGACGGGGGCGCCCTGGGCGCGCAGGGCCTGCGCCGCCTCCTGGAGGGCGGCGTACTCCCACTCCTCCTGGTCGCCCGCGGCCCGCTCCTCCCGGACCGGGCCGGTCACGGCATACCCCGGTCGTGGACCGTCGAGCCGGCGCTCGGTCTGCAGGCGGGCCAGCTCGTCGGCGCTGAGCGGGACGTAGCAACGCACCGTCACCATGCGATCTCCCTTCCGTGCGCGACGTCGTGCACGCTCCCATCGTGTCAGACGCGCACGCCCGGCGCCGACCGCGGTCAGGCGGGGGCGAGCCGCCGGCTCAGCCAGCCCCGGGAGCGGCCGGCAGCCCGCTCGCGACGGCTCTGCGGCTCCCGCCCGGCCACCGCGTCGGCCAGCCCGAGGAGCGCCGTCCGGGCCGCGCTGCGGGGTCGCACCTCCGCCAGGAGCCGGCCGTGGAGGAGGGCGGCGTCCAGGGCGTCCTGGTCCTCGGGGACGAGGTGCACCGGGCCGGTGCCCGCGAACCGCGTCAGGGTCTCCTGGATGCGGCGTCCCGGGTCGGGACCGACCGGGCCGGGCCGCACCCGGGTGACGACGACAGAGCGGGGCGCGACGGTGTGCCCGGCCAGCTCGTCCAGGCCCCGGACCAGGCGTTGGAGCCCGACGGGGTCGGCCGTCCCGACGACCACGACCCGGTCCGCCGCTTCGAGGGCCGTCAGCGCCGCCCCGTTGCGCCGGGGCGCGAGGGTGTCGAAGGAGAGCTCCTCGTCCTGCTCCAGGGGCGGGGCGACGTCCACGACGGTCCAGCGGGCCAGCCGGCGGCACTGCGCGAGGACGTCGGCGAGGGCCACGTCGCGCAGCTCGGGCCACCGGTCGGCCCGGGGCAGGCCGGTGAGCAGGCGCAGGCCGGGTCGGACCTCGGGGGCCAGCCGTGCCAGGGTCTCGCGGTCGAGCTGCCCCTGGTCGGCGGCCCGGGCGGCGGCGGCCACGCCCGGCACCTCGTCGAGGACCGCGAGCAGCTGGGCCTGGCTCGCCCCGTAGGTGTCGGCGTCGACCAGGACCGCCGGCTGCAGGGGGTCGGCCAGCTCGGCGGCCAGGTTGGCGGCGACGGTGGATCGACCGCTGCTGCCGACCGGTCCCCAGACCACCACGACCTCCCCCTCGTCCGGCCCGGTCCTCTCCTTCGGCCCGGCCCCCTCGTCCGCCCCCGGCCCGTCGGCCCCGTCGCCGTCGTCCAGGTCGCCGTCCGCAACCGGCCGGTCCATGGCCCAGCCGTCCTCGTGGCCGGCCGGGCGGGCCGCGTCGTCGGACCCCGCGACGACGGACCCCGCGTCGTCGGGGCCCTCCTCCCGGGGCCGCCCCCCACGGAGCGCAGGCGTGGGCCGCGCCGGGGGCGGGTCACCCTCCGGGGTCGACTCGCCCACGCCGGCGTCGGCGCTGCCGGCCGCAGGTATGGCGGGCGACCTGCCCTGCCCGGGCGTCCGGGTGGCAGCGGGGCCGGGAGGGTCTAGCAGCGCGACGAGGGCCCCGTCCAGCGCGGCGGTGTCGGCGTCCGCGTGGACCGTGACCGCCACGCCCCAGCGGCGCAGGAGCCGTTCGGCCGCCTCGTCGTCGGGCGGGTGCACCCCGAGGACGAGGACGTCCTGGTCCTCGAGGGCGTCCACGACCGAGCGGTCCAGCCCGCGCAGGTCGCTGGAGACCACCGCGACCCGCCCGACCCCCGCCGCCACGACACCCAGCAGCTCGGCGACGTCGGCGCACCGGCGGACCACGCGGACCCGCGACGACCGCGACAGGGTCCCCGCCAGGCCCACCTCCCACCGCGGGGCGACCGCCGTGACCAGCGGCTGGGTCATCGGCCCTGCTCCGAGCCTGCCCGGGGCGCAGGGACCAGCGTGGTGCGGGAGCCCTGGTCGACCGCGGCGATGAGGTCCCCCACCCGGTCGGCCGGGACCACGACCTGCACGGCCGTGCGGCCCACGCCCGCCCCCAGGCCCGAGCTGGCCGCCGGGACGTGGTCCACCACGGCGCCGGCGAGCAGCCGTTCAGGGTCCAGGTAGGCCTCCCCGAGGGCGTCGGGGTCGCGTCGGCTGACCCAGACGTCCACGACGGTCCCCGCCTCCAGCGTGCGGGCCGCGGACACGTCGACCGGCACGCTGACCGTCTTGTCCAGCGCCTCCCGTGCCGTCCCCAGGGCCGCCGCGGGCACGAGCTCACCGGCCCGGACCTGCCGGAGCAGGTGGGTCCCCGGCTGCAACGGGGCCGAGCCGTCGACGTAGCGGGCGATGTACTCCTCCATCCGCACCGGCACCGCCACCACGTCCCCCTCCCCCACGGGCTGGCCGGGCAGCAGGTCCCGGGTGGCGGCATACACCGGGGTGGTGTCGTCGAGGGAGGCGACGAGCCGGATCCCGCCGGCGACGGAGAGCAGCACGAGCAGGACCCCGACCACGAGGCGCACGTCCCGCCAGCCGGGCCGCTCCAGCCGACGGACCGGACGCGGTGCGGCAGCGTCGTCGGCCGAGGTGGTCGTGGGCATGACAGGCTCCCCCTTCTGCGGTGTGCTCGGCGGCGGCCCGACGGTACCCGGCCCGGGGGCGCGGCAGCCATTGTTGTCCACAGGCCGGTCAAGGGTGGGCCAACGGACCGTAAAATCTCGGTCAAGACCGACGAAAGGACCCCTCGTGGCCGGCCCCCGCTTCCTGACCCTCACCGACGTGGCGGAGACGCTCAACGTCTCGTTGTCGCAGGTCAAGGCGCTGGTCCGTTCCGGCGAGCTCCCGGGCATCAAGCTCGGCGGACGTGGGGTGTGGCGCGTGGAGAACACCGAGCTGGAGGCCTACATCCAGCGCATGTACGACCAGACCAGGGACGCCATCCGGCAGGGCACGGTGGACCAGCCCTGAGCGGGCCTCGTCAGAGGCGCCGGACCAGGGCGACGGCGGCGTAGGGCAGGCTCAGGACGCCACGGGTGCTCCCCGGCCGTCGGGGCTCGTCGTCGGCGTGCCTGGTCAGGTCGCAGTGGTCGGCCAGGACCCGGTCGAGGGTGCCGGTCACGTGGTCCCCGTCCACGTCGTGCACCCGCACGACCGCCCGGTCGCGGCTCACCGCCCGCAGGGCGTGCCGCAGCCCGAACCGTCGGCTACCCACCGACTCCCCGTCGTCCGCCCGCCGCGTGAGCCCCTCGACCGCCGTGAGGGCCGCGGCGGGCACGATGAGCTCCCGGGACGGGGCCCCCTGCCCACCACCCTGCTCGAGGAGCAGCCAGTCGGTGCCGACGTCGCGCAGCACGGCCTCCAGCCAGCCGTAGCCCCGCACGCGGACGCGGAGCGGCCCGTCGAGCGCGGCGGCGAGGCGGTCGGCCAGTCGCACGGTGCCACGCTCGGACCGGGTGTGCTCGGCCACCTCGGCGGCCCGCTCCTGCCGCTCGAGCAGCTCCAGCTGGGCGCCGAGGTCCTCGAAGAGGTCGTCCCACCGCATGACGGCATCGTGCCAGCCGCACCGGACGGGCGACCACGCCCCGTCCACAGTCCGCGCCGACCCCCGTTGCCGCACGACTCTGACTGCCCTATCGTGCTGCATCACGACACAAACGGACACAAACGAACGCATTCAGGAGGAACAGATGGGGACACGGGAACGGGCCGCTGCCCTGGGATCCGGGGTCACGGTGGCGTCGGGCGGGCTGACGGTCTGGCTCGTGCGGAGCACCCTCGGGCAGTGGCCGGGACTCGGGCAGGTGCCGCTCGACGGGGCCGTCGGCTTCCTCAGCACCGCCGTCGCGGCCGGGGTCGCCACCTGGCTGACGGTGGTCGTGGCCGCGGCCACGCTTCCGCTGCTGGGACCCCGGGGAAGGGTCCCCACCGACGGCGCGGCCCGTCAGCGCGCCTGCGGGGCGGCACCCTCCGTCACGGCCGGGGCGGCCGGCCGGGTGACCGCCGCCCTGCTGGCCGCGGCCGCCCTCGGTGCGGGACCGACGGCAGCCCACGCGGACGTCGGTCCTACTGACGGCACGCAGGTGGTGGCACACCTGTCCCCCGGCGTCGACGGGGCCTCCTCGGACGGTGCACCGCGACCATCGACGCCGCAGGGATCACCCGTCCTCCCCGACGGGACGTCGGTGCCCGTGCCGGGGTGGACCCCGACCGCGGACGCCCCAGGCCGCTCACGCACGGCGCAGGCCACGGCGACGTCGGCCGCCCTGGTCACCACGGGCGGTGCCGGTGCGGCGGACGGGTCCTCCGAGGAGGCCGACCACGTGGTGGTCCACCGGGGTGACAGCCTGTGGTCCATCGCCGCCCGGCACCTCGGCGAGCAGGCGACGGACGCCGACGTGGCCGACGCCTGGCCCCGCTGGTACGCCGCGAACCGGGAGCTGATCGGGGAGGATCCCGATCTTCTCCTGCCGGGCCAGGTGCTGGTCGTCCCGACGGGGGCGGACCGGTGAGCGGCTCGGCGGCGCGGTCCCTGTCGCCCGCGGCGGGACGGACGGAGGCGCCCAGGGTGCTGCGCGTGCTGCCCGCCCCGGTGGTGGAGCCGCCCGCGGACGGGCAGGACTGGAACGATCCCCCCGAGCCGGCCTCGGCGCCGCGGTACGTCCAGGGACGGCTCGCGGTCGACCTGCGCCACCGGCACGACGACAGCTTCTTCGGCCCCCAGGCCACCTCCACCCCCGACCTGCCCGAGGCCGGGCCGTGGGCGCTGCGGATGATCCGGGCGGTGCTGGAGGCCTACGAGGGCAGCCGGTCCCCCGACCAGCTCAGCCGATGGGTCGTCCCGGAGATCCGGGAACGTGCCCAGCGCCGCGGGCTCCTCGCCCGGCGGCGGGGCCGGCGGACCGGTCGCCCCCCGGTGGTGCGCACCATGCTGACCAGCTTCCCCGCCGACGGCGTCTGCGAGGTCTCGGCGGTCGTGCAGGCCGACGGGCGGGTCCGCGCCCTGGCGATGCGGATGAGCGGGGTCGACGGGCGCTGGCTGATCACCGCCTGGGAGCTCGGCTGAACCGGGTGTCCCGCCGTGGCCGGCTGCGCCCGCCCGTCGACCTGGCCGGTGTCCTCAGCGCGCGCGCTGGGCGCGCCTGCGCTGGGCCCGGTTGGTGCCTGCCTCGGGGGCACCCGCCGCCGCGGCGGGCTGCTGCGCCGGCGCGTCCTCCGGGTGGCTGCCGTCCTCCCGGACCCGGCGCGCCTCGGCCGAGCCGTCCTCGGTCGGCGCGACGAAGGTGAGCTGCTCCTGCGGCCGGGGCGCCACCGGCTCGGCCGGCTTGACCTCGGCGTGGAAGAGGAACCGCACGGCCTCCTCCTTGATCGCCTCCATCATCGCCTGGAAGAGCTGGTAGCCCTCGCGCTGGTACTCGACCAGCGGCTCACGCTGGGCCATCGCCCGCAGGCCGATGCCCTCCTTGAGGTAGTCCATCTCGTAGAGGTGCTCGCGCCACTTGCGGTCCAGCACCTGCAGCAGGACGCGACGCTCGACGTCGCGCATGAGCTCGGGGCCGACCGTCTCCTCCCGCTGGTCGTAGGCGTGCTGGGCGTCGGAGGTGAGCTCCTCGACGAGCAGGTCGGCGCTCACGGCGTTGCGGCCGCCTGCGGTCGCCACGACCTCATCGACGGTGATCTGGACCGGGTAGACCCGGCCGAGGTCCTCCCAGAGCGCCTCCAGGTCGATCCCGTCGGCCAGGCCCAGGCCGGCGGCCGAACGGACGTAGTCGGCGACGACGTCGTTGACGAAGTGGCGGACCTGCTCGTGCAGGTCCTCCCCCTCGAGGACGCTGCGCCGCTCGGCGTAGATGACCTCGCGCTGGCGGTTGAGGACGTCGTCGTACTTGAGCACGTTTTTGCGGGTCTCGAAGTGCTGGGCCTCGACCTGCGACTGCGCGCTGGCGATCGACCGGGACACCAGCTTGGACTCGATGGGGACGTCGTCGGAGACGCCGGTGCTGGACATGACGCGGTCGACCATCCCGGCGTTGAACATGCGCATGAGGTCGTCCTGCAGGGACAGGTAGAACCGGCTCTCCCCGGGGTCGCCCTGGCGGCCGGCACGACCACGCAGCTGGTTGTCGATGCGGCGCGACTCGTGCCGCTCGGTGCCCAGCACGTAGAGGCCCCCGAGGCTGGTGACCTCGTCGTGCTCGCTGGCCACCGCGGCCTCGGCCTCGGCCAGGGTGCCGTCCCAGGCCGCCTCGTACTCCTCGGGCGTCTCCGTGGGGTCCAGGCCGCGGGCGGACAGGGCCGCCACCGCACGGAACTCGGGGTTGCCGCCGAGCATGATGTCGGTGCCGCGGCCGGCCATGTTCGTGGACACGGTGACCGCGCCCTTGCGGCCGGCCTCGGCCACGATCGAGGCCTCCCGCTCGTGGTGCTTGGCGTTGAGGACCTCGTGACGCACGCCCTGGCGGCGCAGCTGCTCGGAGAGGTACTCGGACTTGGCGACCGACGTCGTGCCCACGAGGACGGGCTGGCCCCTGCGGTGCCGGTCGACGATGTCGTCGACGACGGCCCGGAACTTGGCCTCCTCGGTCCGGTAGACCAGGTCCGGCTGGTCCTTGCGGATCATCGGCCGGTTCGTGGGGATGGACAGCACGCCGACCTTGTAGATCGAGTGCAGCTCGGCGGCCTCCGTCTGGGCGGTGCCGGTCATCCCGGAGATCTTGTCGTACATGCGGAAGTAGTTCTGCAGGGTCACCGTGGCCAGGGTCTGGTTCTCGTTCTTGATGTCCACCCCCTCCTTGGCCTCGATCGCCTGGTGCATGCCCTCGTTGTAGCGGCGTCCGGGCAGGATGCGGCCGGTGTGCTCGTCGACGATCATGACCTGGCCGTCCATGACGACGTAGTCCTTGTCGCGGGTGAACAGCTCCTTGGCCTTGATGGCGTTGTTGAGGTAGCCGATGAGCGGGGTGTTGGCCGACTCGTAGAGGTTGTCGATGCCCAGGTAGTCCTCGACCTTGGCGATCCCCTGCTCCAGGACACCCACGGTCTTCTTCTTCTCGTCGACCTCGTAGTCGCCCCAGGGCTCGATGCCGCGCAGCGAGTCGCCGGCCTCGCCCCGCTCCAGACGGCGGACGAGCTTGGAGAACTCGGTGTACCACTTCGTCGCGGCGTCGGCGGGGCCGGAGATGATCAGCGGGGTGCGGGCCTCGTCGATGAGGATCGAGTCGACCTCGTCGACGATCGCGTAGTGGTGCTCGCGCTGCACGAGGTCGGCCAGGGACCAGGCCATGTTGTCGCGCAGGTAGTCGAAGCCGAACTCGTTGTTGGTGCCGTAGGTGATGTCCATCGCGTACTGCTCCCGGCGCTGGGCCGGGGTCATCGAGGACAGGATGCAGCCGGTCTCCAGGCCCAGCGCGCGGTGCACGCGGCCCATGAGCTCGGACTGGTACTGGGCGAGGTAGTCGTTGGTCGTGATGACGTGCACACCCTTGCCCGTGAGGGCGTTGAGGTAGGACGGCAGCGTCGCCACGAGCGTCTTGCCCTCACCGGTCCGCATCTCGGCGACGTTGCCCTGGTGCAGGGCGGCCCCACCCATGATCTGCACGTCGAAGTGCCGCTTGCCGATGGTGCGCTTGGACGCCTCCCGGACGGCGGCGAACGCCTCGGGCAGCAGCCGGTCCAGCGTTTCCCCGTCGGCCAGGCGCGCCTTGAACTTGTCGGTCTCCTCGCGCAGCTCGGCGTCGGTCAGCCCCTCGAAGTCCGCCTCGAGGGCGTTGACCTGCTTGGCGATGGTCTCCAGCCGGCGCAACGCGGTCTTCTCACCGGCGCGCAGCATCTTCTCGAACAGTTTCGGCACCTGTCTAGGCTAACCGTCCCGACGACGGACGGGGTGCAGGGAACCGTGGTCCCCTGCACCCCGTGGGCGATGCCTACCGGTCAGCGGTCAGGCTCACCGTCCTCCGGGTCGGCCCGGCGCGCCGGGCTTGTCCTTGTCGAGACCCTTGCCCTTGCCCGGCTTCTCCACCGTCACCGTGAGGGTGACGGTGGTCGTGTTGTCCGAGTCGTCGGTGACGTCGTAGGTGAAGGTGTACTCCGCCCCGAGCACCGCGAGCACGCGGAAGCGGGCGTCGTCGACGACCTCGACCTTGCCGCCTTCGCTGGCCTCGGCCCCGACGAGGGTGATCGTCAGGTCCTCGTCCAGGTTGTCGGTCGCGTCGATCACCGTGGTGACGTTGCGCCACTTCCCGTTCGCGGGCCAGATGTGGGGCGGCTCGACGAAGGCGTCGACCTCAGGTGCCTCCACGTCCAGGTCGAGTCCGACGATGACCGGGTCGTGGTCGCTCGAGCGGTAGGGGTCCGGGGCGAAGAGGGCGTCCTGGGCGTCCTTCTTGTAGGACATGTCGTAGTCGATGACGCTCGGCTCGTCGGCGTTGATGGCCCACGCGGCCGCACCGGTGACGTTCTCGAGCATCGAGGCGCTGGCCATGGCGTAGTCGAGGTAGCCGAGCATCCCGTCGAAGACGTAGCTGTAGGCGTACTCGCCCTGGAGCAGGGCGAGCATATCGACGAAGCCGTCGGCCTCGAGAGCGTCGATCGGGTCCTCCTTGTCGTAGGAGTTGAGGTCGCCGATGATCAGCACGTCCTCGGTGCCGGTGCCCGTCGGGTCGCTGTTGGCCCAGTCACCGAGCGCGTCGGCCGCGGCCGCGCGCGTCAGGTTGCAGTTGCCCGCGCCATCGCCGGTGTCCGGGTCACCGAGGTCGTCACAGTCCGACCCCTTGGACTTCAGGTGGTTGTTGACGACGGTGAACTGGGCTCCGGTGAGGTTCTCCTCGAAGGTCTGCGCCAGCGCCGGCCGGTTCTTCTCGTCGTTGAAGCGCTCGTCGACGGACGAGTCGAGCACCGCGAAGTCGCCCACCGGCGTGACCTCCGCCGGCTGGTAGATGAACGCCGTCGTGATGGCGTCGGTCCCGACCGTCCCGGTCGAGATGAAGGCCCACCGGTCCTCACCGACGGCCTCGTTGAGCGCATCGACGAGCGTGCCGACGGCCACGTCGCCGTTGTTCTCGATCTCGATGAGGCCGACGACGTCGGCGTCCATCTCGTTGATGGCGGCCACGATCTTGGCTTCCTGCCGCTCGAACTCCGCCACCGTGTCCGCACCGCGACTCTCCAGCGTGGTGAAGTAGTTGAGCACGTTGAAGGACGCCACCGTGGTGGTACCACCTACCTCCGGCACCTCCGGCCGCTCGTTGACGACCGTATGGACGGCCCCGACGGTCGGCTGCACCCGCCAGTCGTCGAAGCGGTAGTCGAGGATGCCGGTGACGTCCGAGAGGGTGTCTCCACCGCGGAAGCTGTTCTCCAGTGAGAACTCCTGTCCATTGGGGTGACGCAGCGGGTCCGGGTTCTGCCAGCTGCGTCCGTCGTCCAGGGTGATCCGGTGTGCAGCGTTGTACTCGAGCAGCGCCAGGGCGCTTCCCGACCCCGGCTCGTAGACCGCGGTCGGCTGGTACTGCCGGTCCGTCCCGTCGCCCAGACCGAGGGCAAGCTCGCCGTACCGTCCGTAGTTGAAGTACTCCAGGATGGACAGATCTTGCGGGAAGGTGACGAGCATGCCCTCGTAGGCCTCGTGGTCGTCCACCGGCAGCGACAGCTCGGTGGGGGTCGGGAGCTCCGTCCCGGTGTCGCACACCTCGACCGTGACGCCGCTCAGCTGCGTCTGGCCTTCGTACTCACCCGCCGTACCCACGACGGTCACGAGGTCGCCCTCAGACACCTGGGCTCCGCCTCGCGCGTAGACGAAGATGCCGTCCGAGGTGGCCGGCTTGTCGTCGCCTGCGTCCTGGACGAAGTAGCCGTCGAACCCACCGTCCTGGAAGTCCCCGACCACGGTGCCACGGATGGTGACGGTCTGACCGTCCAGGGGGGTTCCCTCGCCGGACCCCTGCACCTTGCCGATCGGCGTCGCCGTCACCTCGCAGACGTCGACCGGGTCACCGGGGTCGCCGCCACCGCCGTCCAGCACCGTGGTGTTGGCCCGTCCGGGAGTGTTCACAGCCTCGCCCTCCACGAGCGAGCCCTCGTAGCCCTCGATGCCGGCCAGGTCGAAGTCGTTGCGCACCCAGTCCGTCACCGAGTCGGTGTCCGTCCCGTCCGGGATGCGCGAGGCCCCACCTGGGGCGAAAGGGAGGCCGTCGTAGTCGGCGACCAGGACGGTCTCGCTGTACGTCAGGTCCCCCGTCCCGCCGTCGTGCACGGCTACCGAGTCGATGACGGTGATGCCGGTTCCGGCGTCCAGGACACCGTCGCCGTCGACATCCAGGTCGGTCTGACCGGCATAGCCCTCGACCAGCAGCAGGGTCATGGTGCCGTTCTCCAGCGTGTTGGCCTCCAGGTCGGTGTACCAACGTCCCTCGGCGTCGGTCGCGCCGACGGCCACGGCCTCGTCGACGGCTCCCGACGCGGAATCTGCATCACCTTCGACCTCGAGAATGTGCAGGTTGCCATAGTCGGTGTCGGGTGCCCCGAGCACCTCGAGGAACTCCACGTCGGTCCCGGTCGTGCTCGCCGAGAACTCGTTGATGACCACCGTGGCCGGCTCCGGATCGGCCGTGCCGTTGAGCCTGCCGAAAGAGCTGGGCAGAGGACCCGTCCAGGTACCGTCGATGCGCTGGAGCGACTCTCCGATCGGCGTGTCTCCCGGTTGCTGGACCCCGATGTCGGTGCTCGTCATGCCGTCCGCGGCACCTCCCACTGCGGTCATGGTCCCCTCGTAGGAGAGGAACTCGACCACACTCCCCGAACTGTCGACGAGGGCGAGCCCGTCCGGGCTCCCGTTCTGGATGCCCGCACGCTCCACGACGACGACACCGCTGTCCGGGGCGGCGCCTACCAGCTCAGCCGTGCCGTAGACCTCGCCATTGCTGCCGTTGTAGAGCACGACCGACCAGCCGGTCAGGTCCGTACCGGCGGGGGCCTGGACCTCGATCGCTTCACCAGTGTCCGTACCGGCGTTGTCGTAGTGGATCTCGCTGACGAACACATCGCTGTGCTCGTCCGCTGAAGCCGTCGCTGGGACGAGGAGGCTGGCCAGGAGCGCCGTCGCTCCGGTCACCGCAACGGCCCGCCGTCGACGTGGAGGATGCGTCATCGCACTGTCCTTCGTTCTCGGGGGTGGGCTGGCGCGTCGGGACGCACCGTCTCGGACCCTAGGCCCGATCGGCGGCGTCGTGGTGGCGAAACGTCAACGCAGGGGCGGACGGAAGGTCACGATTGGGCAAAGTCCACCCGCGACAGGTCCAACCACCCGGCCATCTGCCCGAGCTGCTCCTCCAGCGCCCGCCCCGCGACGACCCGGTCCACCCCGGGCTCCCAGTGCACCGACCGCACCAGCAGCCGCCCGGCGGCACGGTCGGCCTTGAGGTCGACCCGCCCGACGAGCCGTTCGTCGAGCAGGAAGGGCAGCACGTAGTAGCCGTGCACCCGCAGGTGCGCCGGCACGTAGATCTCCAGCCGGTAACGCATCCCCCACAGCGCCTCGGTGCGCTCACGCTGCCAGACGAGGGAGTCGAACGGGCTCAGCAGCGCCGCCCCCGGCACGGCGCGCGGAGACCGGGCGGCCGGGTCACGCCATACCGTCTGGTCCCACCCGCGCACCTGCACCCGCTCGGCCAGGCCGCGCTCCTCGAGCGCGACCAGGCCGGCGTCCACCCGCGGGCCGCGCAGCCGGAGGTAGTCCGCGAGGCAGCGTCGGCTGCCGAGCCCGTGGGCGCGCAACGACAGGTGCAGCAGCTCGGTGACGGCCTCCTGCGGGTCCTCGTCCAGCAGCTGGTCACGGCGCTGGACCAGCTCAGGGCCGAGCACGTCGACGGGATCGGCGTAGCGTCGCTCGAACGAGGCCGTCCGCCCGGCGGAGGTGATCCGCCCCGACCAGAAGAGCAGCTCGAGGGCCTTCTTGACCGCCGACCAGTTCCACCCCCAGCCCTCGCCGGCCCGGGAGGCGCCGTGCCGAAGGTGGGCCTCGACCTCGCGCGAGGTCAGCGGGCCGTGCTCCCGCACGGTCCCCAGCACGGCGTCCACCAGCCCCGGGTGGCTCTGCGCGATCGACCGGCTCCAGGCGCGCTCGCCCGCCTCGGCCATGCGGAACGCGAGCAGGGGCCAGGTATGCAGCGGCACCAGCGAGGCCTCGTGCGCCCAGTACTCCACCAGCCGGGCGGGGCGGCGGCCCGGCCCGCCGTCGCGGGCCCGGTCGAGCAGGCCGCGGTCGTAGGGGCCCAGCCGGGAGAGGAACGGCAGGTACTGGGTGCGCACCAGCACGTTGACGCTGTCGACCTGCACGACCCGCACCCGGTCGACGACACGCTGGACGTGGCGCATCGTGACCTGAGCGGGCCGGGGGTCGGCGAACCCCTGCGCGGCCAGCGCGGTGCGACGGGCCTGCTCCAGGCTGATCGTGGGGACCCGGCTCATCCGGCCACTGTGCCAGAGCCCACCGACGCACGTGGCGCCTCGTGGGTCGCCGACCCGTCCTCCCCCGAGGCGCGGGGCGGGGCCCGCCACCGAGGGTGACGGGCCCCGCAGGCGGGACGTCAGGACGTCAGGAGGGTGCGGGCCTCAGGACGCCACGGCGTCGGACTCGGGCGCGCGGTCGTCGTCCTGCTCGCCCTCGGCCGGCGAGGTGCCGTTCAGGTCCAGGCGCAGCACGCCGTAGGACCAGCCACGGCGCCGGTAGACCACGCTGGGCTGGTCGGAGTCGACGTCGTGGTAGAGGAAGAAGTCGTGACCGATCAGCTCCATATGGGACAGCGCCTGGCCCACGGTCATCGGCGTGGAGGGGTGGACCTTCTCGCGGATCTCGATCGGGCTGTTGCCCTCGGTCTGCAGGTCCTCGTCCAGCGCCTCCTCGGTGCTCTGCGCCCGCGGCTCCTCGTCCGCGGACCCGGCGAGGAGCTCGGTCGGCAGCCCGCGGGTGGCCTCGGCCACGGACGGCAGCCGGTGCTTGCCGGTGTGGCTGATCCGGCGCTTGTCGTTGAGGCGGCGCAGGCGCTCGGTGAGCTTGGACAGGGCCAGGTCGACCGCGGCGTACTCGTCGTCAGCCGCGGCCTCGGCACGGACGACCTGCCGGTTGACGTGACAGGTGATCTCGCAGCGCTCGGACTCCTTGGCCTGACGAGGGTTGGCCTCGTGCGTCATGACGACCTCCGTGCGACGCACGCGAGGGGCCAGCTGGGGGATCTTGTCGAGCTTGTCCTCGAGGTGGCTGCGGAACCGTTCGGAGACGTCCCTCTTGCGACCGGTCACGGTGAGTTCCATTGAGTCCTCCATGCAGAAGATGGGTGGTGCTGTACGTTCTGGCGTCGTCCCTGGCGCCTTTCGATCCAGCGGCCTCACCCCCTGGCCCGTGCGAGGAGTGCTTCCATGGACCCACACTAGTCCGCACCCGACGCTTCGGACAGTCGACCCCTCGCCCTCTGGGTGGGCGTCCCGGAGGACCGTCGGTGGGTGGCCGCCAGGGTCACGGCGAGGACCGGTCCGGCCCCGGCCGCCGTGAGCGCGCGGGCGCACTCCACGAGCGTGGCCCCGGTCGTGACCACGTCGTCGACGAGCACGCACGGCAGCCCGACCAGCCGGTCCGCCGCCCCCGGCCGGACCCGGACCGCGCCCGCCAGGTTGCTCCGACGCCGCTCGGCGTCCAGCCCGGCCTGGTCCTCGACCCGTCGGGCGAGCCGGAGCGCGTCCACGGTCGGCAGCCGGGCGCGGCGGCCCAAGGTCGTCTCCCGGCACAGCGCGGCGACGCGGTGCTCGCCCCTCGCCCGGGTGCCGGCCCGGGCCGACGGGGCCGGGACCAGGGGGAGGCGGCCGGTCCCCCGCAGCGTCCCCAGGTGGTCCGGGGACGCCGCGAGCGCGGCGGCCAGGACGCCCCGCAGCGGGACGGCGAGGACGGCGGTGAGGTCGGCCCGGCCGCCGTCCTTCCAGGCGACCACGGCGGTCCGGACCTCGTCGCGGTATGCCGTGTGCGTCCAGGTCGGGGGGAACCCCGGCGGGCAGGGGGTCGGCGTCCACCGTCGGGCCGACCCCGCCGCGAGCGCCTGCCGGCAGGTCCCGCACCACCGGGTGCCCTCCCGGCCGCAGCCGCCGCAGGCCGTCGGAGCGGCCAGCTCGAGGAGGTGGAGCAGGTCCTCCCCGGGGCGCCACGGCATACCCCCAGCATCCCCCGGGGACGGGCGGACGCGCGGGCGCCGTCCACATCCGGGGCCCGGCTGCCCCCGGGTCAGGTGCCGGGGACGATGAGCTCGTCGCCGTTGCGGGCGCCGAACCACACGGAGGGTCCGTCGCGGGTGTGCAGCCGTCCGTCCTCCGTGCGGGCGACCGGGACGAAGCCCTGCCCCGTCGGCACGGCCTGCACGTCGACCAGGCCGGCCTGGTCGGGCAGGCTGTCCAGCCAGCCGCCCAGCGGGACGGTGAACGCCGCGAGCCGCTGGTCCTGCGTGCGGCGGGCCGCGACGACGAGGTCGGTCGTGGAGGCCCACCGGGCGGAGGCGACCTCCACCAGCGTCGGTGCGGCGTGCCACGGCTCGGCCAACGCGGTGGCCCGCCCCTGGGAGTCCCGCACGATGCCGGCGACGAGCACGCGGTCCCGGGCCGAGCCCCGCTCGGCCCGGACGACGAGCAGCGCCCGGGTGCCGTCCGGCGAGACCCGCAGCGTCTCGACCCGTTCGCCGTCGGCCAGCCAGGGGACCTCGACCGGGCGCGCCAGGGTGGAGACGTCGCCCGTCTCCAGCACCCAGACGCGCGGGTCCTGGGCGCTGCGCGAGGTCCCGGCCACCCACACGTCCCCGTGCGGGTCGAAGCTGGGGTCGGTGAGCTCGTCCCCGATGCCGGCGTGCACCTCGCTCTCCCCGTCGCGCCAGCGCCACAGCTCGGACCGGTCGGCGGACACGGCCGCCAGCTCGGACAGGTCGGCCGACGCCGCCACCCCCGTCCAGGACATGCCGACCCGGGGAAGGTCGAGGTCCCGCACCTCGGCGGCCGGAAGGTTGCGCAGGTCGTAGCGGGTCGGGTCGACCGGGATGAGCTCCTCCCCGATGCGCAGCAGGCCCACCTCGGTCTCGCGGACCACCTCCTCGTAGCCCAGCTCGCTGCCCAGGTTGACCGCCCCGTCCTCGAGCAGGGACCGCCCGGCCACCCGCAGGTCCACGGCGCTGACCCCCCGCAGCCCGAGCAGGGAGTGGCCGAGCTGGGCGCGCAGGTCGGCCACCCGGTCAGGGTCGTCGGACAGGCCCGAACCCTGCAGGTTGACCACCGCCATCTGGGTCGTGGGGTCCACCGGCACCGCCCCGACCGCCAGCCGCAGGTCCGGGCCGCCACCGGTGCGCACCGCACCCTCGAGGTGGGACGGCACCTCCGCGAGCTGGGTGCGGGCCAGGGAGGTCGTCAGCCCGTCGCCCAGCGCGAGCCAGCGCACGTCGGGGACGAACAGGTCGAGGTGGGGGTTGAGGTAGTAGACGGTGGAGGGGCGGAAGGCCCGGTCGAGGTCGGCGGCGGAGAGCCACAGCCCGAAGCCCTCGGGGAAGGCGCTGATCCGCCACTCCCCGTCCACCCGCTGCAGCTCGAAGCTGCGGGAGATGGGGGCCACCGGCTGCTCGGTCAGCCGGCCCTGCTCGTCGATCCGGCCCTGGACGGGGGTGGTCACCGTCACCTCGCCGGGGGCCTGCTCCTCGACCGTCTGGTTGCCCTCCAGGACCAGCACGTCCCGGGTGGGGACCCACTCGCTGGCCAGGGTGGAGGTGAGGTACTCCCGGGCCACGTCCTCGTCGTCGGCGAAGCCCACGTTGGCCCGCAGGAAGCCTTGCACGATCTCCTCCGGGCTGGCCCCGGGCTGCGGGGAGGGCAGGAACCGCTGCACGTCCTGGCGCGGCTGGACCTCCACCGACAGCCCCGGCTGGGGCACGGGGTCGGTCGGCAGCGCCGAGGCGCACCCGCCCAGCGCGAGCGCGGCCACCAGGGCAGGCACGGCGCGCCGCGGCGCGCGACGTCGGATGCTCACGGCTGCTCGTCCTCCTCGGCACGGGAGGCCAGGGCCAGCACGACCGGGGGCACCCGGGTGTCCTGGGCGGCCTCGTCGGGGCCGGGCACGGGCGGCGGAGCCTCGGCCACGGCATACCTGTCCTGGCGGGGCAGGAGCAGGCGGAAGCAGGCGCCCCGGCCCGGTTCGCTGCCCACCTGCAGCCAGCCTCCGTGGACGCGGGCGTCCTCCTGGGCGATGGCCAGCCCCAGCCCCGTGCCCCCGGTCGTGCGGTCGCGGGAGGGGTCGGCCCGCCAGAACCGGTCGAAGACGTGGGCGGCCTCCCGCTCGGTCAGGCCGATGCCGTGGTCGCGCACGCTCACGGCGACCACGTGCTCGGTCGCCGCGACGGTGACGTCCACCGGACGGCCCTCGCCGTGCTCGACGGCGTTGGCGAGCAGGTTGCGCAGCACCCGGGCGATCCGGCGGCCGTCCATCCGGGCGACGACCGGGGCGGTGGTGGCGTGGACGCGGACCAGGACGTCGAGGCGCTCGGCCAGGGTCGCCACCCCGTCCGCGGCGGCGCCGACGAGCGCGACCATGTCCTCGTCGTGACGCTCCAGGATGGTGGCCCCGGAGTCGTAGCGGCTGATCTCCAGCAGCTCGTTGAGCAGGTCCTCGAAGCGGTCGAGCTCCTGCTGCAGGAGCTCGGCGGACCGGGCCACCGGTTCGGGGAACTCGTCCCGGGACATGTGCAGCATCTCGCCGGCCATCCGGATGGTGGTCAGCGGGGTGCGCAGCTCGTGGGAGACGTCGGAGACGAACCGCTGCTGCAGCTGGGACAGGGAGCGCAGCTCGCGGATCTGCAGCTGGATGGAGTCGGCCATCGTGTTGAACGAGGTGGCCAGCTGGGCCAGCTCGTCGCTGCCGCGGACCGGGAGCCGCTCCCCCAGCCGGCCCCGGGCCAGCTGCTGGGCCACCGCGGCCGCCTCCTCGACCGGGCCGGTCACCAGCCGGGTCGCCAGCCAGCCGACGCCCGCCACCAGGAGGGACAGCGCCAGCCCTCCGGCGTAGAAGAGCTGACGCAGCAGGTCCAGGGTCTCCTGCTCCCGGACGAGGGGGTAGACGAGGAACAGGTCGTACTCCCCCGCCCGGGGAAGGCTGACCCGGGACCCGACGACGACGGAGGTCACCTGGTCGGTCTCGCCGGCGAGGTTCATCGGGACGACGACGACCTGCTGGTTGGTCGGGTCCGCGGCGATCGCCTCCTGCAGCGCTGGCGGCAGGTCCTCGGCGTTGACCCCGACGCCCGTCGGCGGCACGACCGCGCCCCGGGTGTTGTCCAGACCCGGCATGAGCAGGACCCGGCGCCCCTCCTCGGGGCTGTTGCCGGCCATCGAGCGCACCTGGTCGTCCGCGGTCTGCGTCAGGCCGGAGTCGTCCTGACGGTCGGTGGAGTCGAAGGCCTCCTGCGCGAGGGCGACCTGCTGGGAGGCGTCCCGCTCGGCGCCGGCGACGGCCTGGGCCACCAGGCCCTGGGCGACCTGCTGGTAGAGGACCGTCCCCAGCAGGGCGGAGAGGAAGACGCCGACCAGGACGGTGGTGGTGATGACGCGGGCTCGCAGGGACCGGCCCCACCAGGCATACCACCAGGCTCCTTCCTCGACGTCCGACGGCTCCTCGGGGGCGGCGTCCCGGTCCGCGCGCCCGGGGACGGGCGACCTGGACGCGCCGGTGGACCTGGACGCGCCCGCGGCTCCGGCCTCGGGGGCGGCTCCGGCCTCGACCCGCCGGGGGGCCTCGGCGCGCCCGGCGGACGCGTCGGTCTCCCCCGCCCGCAGGTCAGGGATGTCCGGCCTTGTACCCGACGCCACGGACGGTCACCACGATCTGCGGGTTCTCCGGGTCCTTCTCGATCTTGGAACGCAGACGCTGCACGTGCACGTTGACCAGCCGGGTGTCCCCGGCGTGCCGGTAGCCCCACACCTGCTCCAGCAGCGACTCCCGGTCGAACACCTGGGTCGGCTTGCTGGCCAGGGCGGCCAGCAGGTCGAACTCCAGCGGGGTCAGCGGGATGGTCTCCCCTCCCCTGGTCACCTCGTGCCCGGCCACGTCGATGACCACGTCGCCGACGACGAGCCGGCCGTCGTCACCGGTGTCGACCCGGCGCAGCCGGGCCCGGATCCGGGCGAGCAGCTCCTGGGGCTTGAACGGCTTGACCACGTAGTCGTCCGCACCGGCCTCCAGGCCGGCGACGACGTCCTTGGTGTCCGTGCGCGCGGTGAGCATGACGATCGGCACCCCGGACTCCAGGCGCAGCTGGCGGGCGACCTCGATGCCGTCCTGGGTCGGCAGCATGACGTCCAGGAGGACCAGGTCGGGCCGCAGCTCGCGGAACATCGCCACGGCTCGACCCCCGTCCCCGCAGGTGGCCACGTCGTAGCCCTCCTTGCGCAGCACGATGCCGAGCATCTCGGCGAGGGCCTGGTCGTCGTCGACGACGAGAACGCTGGCGGTCACGTGGTCCCCCTGCTCAGTAGCGGTAGTGGTCGGGCTTGTACGGTCCGGCGACGTCCACCCCGAGGTAGGAGGCCTGCTCCTTGGTCAGCTCGGTCAGGTCGGCCCCCACCGACTCCAGGTGGAACCGGGCCACCTCCTCGTCGAGCGCCTTGGGCAGGGTGTGCACGCCGAGGGGGTAGTCGTCCGGGCGGGTGAACAGCTCGACCTGGGCGAGCACCTGGTTGGCGAAGCTGGTCGACATGACGAAGCTGGGGTGCCCCGTGGCGTTGCCGAGGTTGAGCAGCCGGCCCTCGGACAGCACGATGACCGAGCGCTCGGGGCGCTGCTCGCCGTCGACCTCCTCGGCCGGCAGGGTCCACTCGTGCACCTGCGGCTTGATCTCGGTGCGCTCCACCCCGGGAATCTGCGCGACCCCGGCCATGTCGATCTCGTTGTCGAAGTGGCCGATGTTGCCCACGACCGCCTTGTCCTTCATCGCGCGCACGTGGTCGGCGGTCACGACGTCGCGGCAGCCGGTGGCGGTGACGACGAAGTCGGCCTGGCCGACGACCTCGTCCAGCCGGGCCACCTGGTAGCCCTCCATCGTGGCCTGGAGCGCGCAGATGGGGTCGATCTCGGTGACGATCACCCGGGCACCCTGGCCGCGCAGCGCCTCGGCGCAGCCCTTGCCCACGTCGCCGAAGCCGCAGACGACGGCGACCTTGCCGCCGATGAGGACGTCGGTGGCGCGGTTGATGCCGTCGAGGAGGCTGTGCCGGATGCCGTAGACGTTGTCGAACTTGGACTTGGTCACCGAGTCGTTGACGTTGATCGCCGGGAAGAGCAGCTGGCCGGCCTCGTGCAGCTGGTAGAGGCGGTGCACCCCGGTCGTGGTCTCCTCCGTCACGCCGCGGATCCCGTCGGCCACCCGGGTCCAGCGCTGCGGGTCCTCGACCAGGCCCGACCGCACCGTCTCGAGGATGACCCGCCACTCCTCCGGGTCGCCCTCCTCCGCGGTCGGCACCGCGCCGCGCTGCTCCCACTCCCTGCCCTTGTGGACGAGCAGCGTCGCGTCCCCGCCGTCGTCGAGGATCATGTTGGGGCCCTGCCCGTCCGGCCAGAGCATGATCTGGGTGGTGCACCACCAGTACTCCTCGAGCGTCTCGCCCTTCCAGGCGAAGACGGGCACCCCCTGCGGGTCCTCGCGGGTGCCGTCCCGACCGACGACGACCGCCGCGGCCGCCTCGTCCTGGGTGGAGAAGATGTTGCAGGAGGCCCAGCGCACCTCGGCCCCCAGCTCGACCAGCGTCTCGATGAGGACGGCCGTCTGCACGGTCATGTGCAGGGACCCGGCGATCCGGGCCCCGGCCAGGGGCGCCTGGCCCTCGTAGCGGCGTCGCAGCGCGGTCAGGCCGGGCATCTCGTGCTCGGCCAGGCGGATCTGGTGGCGGCCGGCGGGGGCCAGGGACAGGTCCCGGACTCGGTGCTGCAGGGACGTCGACGTGCTCGGCATGGGGCCATGCTACGGGTCGGCCCCGACAGGACCGTGGTGCTACGACGCGGCGGCGTCCTCGCCCTGCGGGTCGTAGTCGGCGGTGACGTCCTCGTAGGGCGCCACCTCCAGCCCGAGCAGGGCGTTCTCCAGCACCTCCGCCAGCGCCGGGTGGATCCAGTACTGCCCGCGCGCCAGCTGCAGCGCCGTGAGCGGCCCCGTCGGCCCGCCCAGGCTCAGGGCCTGGATCACCGGCTGGATGAGGCTCGCCGCGTGCGGCCCCATGGCGTGCCCGCCGAGCAGGTGGCCGGTGCGCCGGTCGGCGACCAGCTTGAACAGGCTGGTCGTGTCCTCCATCGCCCAGCCGTAGGCGGTGTCCCCGTACGCCTGGGTCTTGCACGTCACGTCATACCCCTGCTCGCGCGCCTGCGCCTCGGTGAGGCCGACCGTGGCCACCTGCGGGTGGCTGAAGACGCCGGCCGGCACGTAGCGGTGGTCGAAGGACCACAGGTCCTCGGGGTGGACGAGGTTGTGCGCGACCACCCGGGCCTCGTGGTTGGCCACGTGCTTGAGCTGGTAGGGCGAGCTGACGTCGCCCAGGGCCCACACGCCCGGTGCCGTGGTCCGTCCGTGCTGGTCGACCTCGACGCGCCCGTCGGGGCGCACCTGCACCCCGGCGACGTCCAGCCCCATGCCGTCGCTGTTGGGCACCCGGCCGGTGGCCACGAGCATGCCCTCCCCGGTCACGGTCGTGCCGTCCGCCAGCTCCAGCTCGACCCCGTCCCCGCCCCGGCGGGCCGCCACGGGGGCGGCGCGCAGGTGCACGTGCCAGCGGTCGCGCGCCAGCTCGGTGAACGCCCGGGAGATCTCCGCGTCGACCTGGCTCAGCAGCCGCTCCCCGCGGCTGACGACGGTCACCCGGACGCCGAGCGCGGAGAACACGTGCGCGAACTCGGCGGCGATGACCCCGCCCCCGACGACGACCATGCTGGCGGGCAGCTCGTCCATCCGCATGACCGTGTCCGAGGTGTGGTACGGCACTCCCGAGTCGGCGATCACCGCGGGGATGTGCGGCCTGCTGCCGGCCGCGACGACGACCTGGTCCCCCCGGATGCGGTGGACGCTGCCGACCTCGTGGGCTCCGCCCGGGTGGGCGATGCGCACCTCGAGCTCGCGGTCGCCGACGAAGCGGGCGTGCCCCAGGAAGGCCTCGGTGTGCGGCGCGTCTCGGCGGTAGTCGCGCCCGCCCTCGCTGATCGGGTCGATCCGGCCGAAGATCCGGTCCCGGACGTCGTCCCACCGGACCCGGTCGAGGGTGGCGTCGACGCCGAAGCGCGCGGCGTCGCGGACCGTGTGGGCCACCTCCGCGGCGTGCACGAACATCTTCGTGGGGATGCAGCCCACGTTGAGGCAGGTGCCGCCGAAGATGCCGCGGTCGACCACGGCGGTCCGCCGGTCCTCGAAGTCGGGGGTGACCAGGGAGTTGCCCGACCCGCTGCCGATGACGACGAGGTCGAAGCGGGTGGGTTCGGGATCCGTGCCGGTGCTCTCGCTCACCCGGACAGGCTAGTCGCCGCCGCCAGCTCCTCCCGGACCACCGCCAGCCCGTCCCACAGCTCGACGAACCGGGTCGACAGCGGCGCGGGCCCGAGGCGGAGCCCGTCGGGGGAACGGAAGTCCGGTATGACGCCGCGCGCCCACAGCCGCGGGTTCACCTCCGCGAAGGCGGGGTGGCGCAGGGTCACGTGCCCGCCGCGCCGGTCGCGGTCCCGGGGGCTGGCGACGACGACCCCCAGCTCGTCCGGCCAGGAGTCGACGACGGCCAGGGCCAGGTCGGTCAGGCGCAGCGACTTGTCCCGGACCTGCTCGATCCCGGCCCGTTCGAGCATGCCCGCACCCCGGGCGACCGGCACCATCCCCACGACCGGCGGGGTGCCGCTGACCAGGCTGCGCACCCCCGGGGCGGGGACGTAGCCCTGCTCCATGAGGAAGGGGTCGCGCCGCCCCATCCAGCCCTGCACCGGCTGGCGCAGCGTGGGCACGTCGTGCAGCCGCGCCGCCAGGTAGGCGTGGGCGGGTGCGCCCGGCCCGCCGTTGAGGTACTTGTAGTCGCAGCCCACCGCCGCGTCCCAGCCCCAGTCGTCGGCCCGGACCGGGACCGACCCGGCGGAGTGGCAGGTGTCCCACAGGACCAGCCCCCCGGCCTCGTGCACGACGCCGGTGATCCCCTCGGCGTCGGCGACCCAGCCGGAGCGGTAGGCCACGTGCGAGAGCAGCACGACCCCGGTGGCGGGACCGACGGCGTCGGCGACCTGCTCCGGCGTGACGCCCGCCGCCGGGTCGACGTCGATCCAGACCAGCCGCAGCCCCCGCTCGGCGGCGACCCCCTCGGCGACGTAGCGGTCCGTGGGGAAGTTGTCGGTGTCGAGCACCAGCTCGGTCCGGGCGGGGTCGAGGGCCAGCTGGTGGTCCACGAGCGCCCGCAGCACCTTGTAGAGCAGCACCGTGGTCGAGTCGGCCACGACGGTCTGCCCCGGCGCCGCCCCCAGGGCGGCCCGGCCCACGAGGTCCCCGACCTGCTCGGGCCAGCCCATCCACCCCTCGTCCCAGCTGCGGATGAGCCGGGTGCCCCAGTCCTCGCGGACGAAGCGGGCCATCTCCTCGGCGGTCCCGGCGACCGGCCGTCCCAGCGAGTTGCCGTCCAGGTAGGCCACGACGTCGGGTGCCGGCTCGAACTCGGCGGCGAAGGCCGCGAGCGGGTCGGCGGCGTCGAGGGCGAGCGCGTCGTCGCGGGTGGGGACCTCACGCACGGCCCTCACCTCCGTGGTACCCGTCGGGCGTCACGTCCTGGATCCGGGTGCGCACGTCGTAGAGCTCGGGGAAGAAGGTCAGGTCCAGGGCCCGCCGCAGGAAGGGCACGCCGGAGCTGCCGCCGGTCCCCCGCTTGGAGCCGATGATGCGTTCGACCGTCTTGAGGTGACGGAAGCGCCATACCTGGAAGTTGTCCTCGACGTCGACGAGGTCCTCGGCGACGTGGTACTCGACCCAGTGCCGCTCCGGGTCGGCGTAGACGGCGGCGAACACGTCGACGACCCCCTCGGAGGCCTCGTAGGGCAGGGTCACGTCACGCTCGAGCACCTCCTGGGGCACCGGGTGGCCCTGCCGCGCGAGCCAGTGGAGCACCTCGTCGTAGAGGCTGCGCTCGTGCAGCAGCCGCTCCAGCTCGTCGTGCACCTGCGGGTCGTGGGCGAAGACGCGGAGCATGTCCGCGTTCTTGTTGCCGAGGGAGAACTCGACGGCGCGGTACTGCCACGACTGGAAGCCGGACCCGGTGGCCAGGAAGGAGCGGAAGAGGGCGTACTCGCTCGGCGTCAGGGTGGCCAGCACCGACCACTGCTCGGTCAGCGTGTGCTGGATGTGCTTGACCCGCGCGACCCGCTTGAGCGCCGGCTGGAGGTCGTCGCTGCGGATCAGCTGCCGGGCGGACGTGAGCTCGTGGAGCATCAGCTTGAGCCACAGCTCGGAGGTCTGGTGCTGGATGATGAAGAGCAGCTCGTCGTGGCGCGGCGGGACCGCGCGCGGGTGCTGGGCGGAGAGCACCGTGTGCAGGTCGAGGTACTCCCCGTAGGACAGGTTGCGGTCGAAGTCCCGCTCGATGCCGCTCTCCAGGTCGCGGACGGCGCGGGTATGGCGCGTGACGGGGTCGTCGGCGTGGTCGCGGGCGGCGTTGCTCACGGGTGGAGTCTGGCACATCGACATCTGTGCAGGTCAGCGGGCCTGTCGGTGCTCTGCCCTAGCGTGCCGGTACGGCACCTCGGGAGGAGGGGTGCACCCGACGGAAGGGGTGGGGACGTGCAGATGGAGGGTATGCCGATCGCGACGGACGGTGGTCCGGCACCACCGCGGGCAGCACCCGTCCCGGTGCTGCCCCTGGCCGGCCCGGAGCTGGCCGACCCGGCCCCTGCGGTCCTGGTGCGGGTCCGCGAGGTGGCAGACCTGCTGGCCGGGCCCGGGGAGCCGCTCACGCAGGAGGAGCGGGTGGCCACGCTCGCCGAGCTCGAACGGCTCAAGAACGTGTGCGCCGCCGCGCAGGCGGCCGTCACCGTCGACCTGGACGAGCAGGCGGCGGTGGACCGCCAGGCCAGGGAGGGCGAGCTGGGCCACCGCCGCCGGGAGCGGGAGGGGGTGACCCTGGAGGTGTCGCTCGCCCGCAGGGTCTCCCCGCAGCGGTCCCGGTCGCTGATCGGGCTGGCCCGCGCCCTGCACGACCGGCTGCCGCAGACCCTGGCCGCCTTCCGTGAGGGACGGGTCTCGGAATGGGCGGCGTCGCTGGTCGAGAAGGAGACCAGGGGGCTGACCGACGAGCAGGCCCGGGAGGTGGACGCGCTGCTGGCGCCCACGCTCGGCACCTGCTCGGAGGGCCGGCTGGCCCGGAGGGCGGCGTCGCTGGCCTACGAGGCGGACAAGCGCGGGTTCCTGGAGCGGCACGCCAGGGCGGTCGGGGACCGTTACGTCTCGATCCGGCCCGCGGCCGACGGGATGGTCCGGCTGAGCGGCCTGCTGCCGCTGGTCGAGGGCGTCGCCCTGCACCGGTCGCTGGAGGAGAGCGCCCGGGCGGCCCACCTGGCCGCCACGTCCGCGGCCGAGGGAGGCGGGGACGGCACCCCCGGGCAGGGCGAGGTCCCCACGGTCGCCCAGCTGCGCGCCGACGAGCTGGTCCGGCGCGTCACCGGCGTCGATCCCGCCCGCGAGGGCGTGCCCGTCGAGATCGGCCTGGTGATGACCGACCGGGCCCTGCTCGACGAGGGCGAGGACCCGGCCCGCGCACCGGGCTACGGGCCGGTGCCGGCCGCGCTGGCCCGCATGATCGCCGCCTCCGGCAGCACCCGGGACGTGGAGGTCGGCGAGGCCAGGGCCTGGCTGCGACGGCTCCTGCTCGACCCGGTCGACTCCACGCTCGCTGAGGTGGACGGGCGCCGACGGTGCTTCACCGGTCCGCTGCGCAGGTTCGTGGTCGCCCGCGACCAGGAGTGCGCGATGCCCTACTGCCACGCACCGATCCAGGACGTCGACCACGTGGCCAGGGCACGGGACGGTGGCGCCACCACGGCCGACAACGGCCAGGGGCTGTGCCGGGCGTGCAACCTCGACAAGGAGACCGAGGAGCTGCGCACGGAGGTGGTGACGGCGGCCGACGGCACGCGGGCGGTGAGGGTCCGCACCCGGTACGGCCAGGTCCACCACTCCCAGCCACCCCCGGTGCTCGACACGCTCGAGGACCTCGGGGCCCGGTGGCACGGCGAACGACCACCGTGGTGGTCCGGCCGCACCGCAGGGGACGGGGGCGACCCGGAGAAGGGACGGGGCCAGCTCGTCGCCGAGTGGGAGCGGCTCGTGCACGACTGGAACCAGGACACCGCATCGTGGGAGAGGTTCACCGAGGAGTGGGACGGGCTCGGCGAGGAGCTCGACGACGACGGGATGGGCGTCCCGGCCTGACCAGGGCGACCCAACCAGGCCGGCCTGACCACGCCGGCCCAACCGGGCCGGCCTGACCGGCCGGGTCGTGGACGTCGGGGGCTCAGCCGCCGGTGCGGTCGCGCAGGTCCGCCACGTGCGGGCTGACCGAGGGGTCCAGCCCCAGACCGAGCGCCATGTAGGTGGCGGTGAAGTCGACCATGGCGACGTGGTCGGCGAGCCGGACGACCGGTGCCCCGGGGCCGGCGCGGACCTCCATGACGCGGACCCCGGCCTCCTGCGCCGTGGTGAGCACGGCCTCCGTGAGCGCGTCGGCCTGGACCGACTCCCGGGTGGGCGGGTCGGCGGGGGCGTCGCGCAGCATGAGCAGCCCCAGCGGCGGCAGGGTCGGCCCGTCGAGGAAGGGGTCGGCGAAGATGTCCCGACCTCCGTCGGGGCTGCGGCGACGCTCCATCAGCTCCCCCTCCGGCTCGTCGAAGTGGTGCGGCTCCCAGCCGCTGGTGTCGATGTCGCCCAGCCGGATCCGCCGCTCGTCGTACGTGCCCGGTCGCGGCCCGCCCCGGTGGGTGTAGGGCCCGTCGAAGCAGGCGACGATCCCGCTGGCGGCGTCGGGCAGCTCGCCGAAGGGAGCCGGCATCCGCGCCGTGCGGGCGAGCATGGAGGAGGCGCGGGCGGCGGCCACCCCACCCAGCGGCCCGTCGCCGAGCACCACGGGCACCGTCTCGGCGAGCTGGAGGGCGAGCAGCTTGGCCGGGTTGACGAACGACTCGGAGGTGGGGCGCAGCTCCTCGGCCCGTTCGTCGAGCCGGTCGGCGACGGCGGTCAGCACGCTGTCCGGGGCGTCCAGCAGCCCGAGCAGGTCGGCGCCCGCGAGCACCGGGGTGAGCATGGTCCACAGGGAGGTCCGGGAGCTGGTCCGGCCCCGGCCTGTACCCACGTGGATGCCGCGTGCCCGCCGGGTGACCTCGGCCAGCGGCGAGTCGTCCGCGCCGACCGTCAGCAGCGAGGCGCCCCGACGGGCGGCCTCGGCGGCGACCGCCAGCGGGCCGGGCGCCCGGCCGGACAGGGAGACGGCCACGACCAGGTCCATCGGGCCGACCCAGCCCGGCAGGGGCAGGTTGCGGCGGGCCTGCACCGGCACGGGCGAGCCCGGCTCGGCGAGGAGCTCGAGCACCTCGGCCACGATCGAGGAGCCGCCGATCGCGGCGACGAGGACCGACCGGGGCCGGCCCTGGTCTGCCAACCGTTCGATCCCGGCCTCCCGGCCCAGGTGCAGGGCCTCGCGGACCTGGGCCCCGGCGGTGGCCAGCGCCCGGAGGGTGCCGCGGGAGTCCTTGCCCTGCAGCTCGTCCGGGTCGTCGAGGAGCGCCTCGTCGAGGTGGGGGGCCACGGGTCAGTCCTCGTCCCCGACCGCGACGACGGTCGCGTCGTCGGCGAGCAGCACGGGGATGCCGTCGACCACGGGGAAGCGACGCCGCCGGCCGGGTCCGTCGCAGTCCTGGGCGCACTGCAGCGCGGGCTGCCCGTCCTCGTCCACGACGTCGACGAGCTCGTGCCCTCCGACGGGGCAGCGCAGGATCTCCCGCACCCACGGTTCGTACTGCGGCCTAGCCATCTGCGTCCTCCTGTCGTACCAGCCCCAGGACGGCGTCCCGGACCTGCTCCATGGTCGTGGTGTCGGCGGCCTCGACGTTGAGCCGCAGCAGCGGCTCGGTGTTGCTGGCCCGCAGGGAGAACCACCACAGGGGCGCCTGCTCCCTCGTCATGACGAGACCGTCGAGGGTGTCGGCGACCGCCCCCTGCGCCTCGGCCCAGTCCCGGGCGCGCGCCACGGCGGCCGCCACGTCGGCCACGCGCGAGTTGATCTCCCCGGACGCGGCATACCGGTCGTAGGCGGCGACCAGGGCCGACAGCGGCCCGTCCTGCTCGCCCAGAGCCGCCAGCACGTGCAGCGCCGCCAGCATCCCGGTGTCGGCGTACCAGAAGTCGCGGAAGTAGTAGTGGGCCGAGTGCTCGCCGCCGAAGACCGCCTCGTGCTCGGCCATCTGCGCCTTGACGAAGCTGTGCCCCACACGGGTGCGCACCGGGCGCGCGCCGAGGGCGGCGATGGTCTCGGGGACGGCCCGGGAGCAGATGACGTTGTGGACGACGGCGACCGACGACGGATCGGCGCCCGCGGCGACCTCCTTGGCGATCTCCCGGGCGGCGACCAGGGCGGTGATGGCGCTCGGGGTCACCGGGCGGCCGCCCTCGTCGACGACGAAGCAGCGGTCGGCGTCGCCGTCGAAGGCCAGGCCGAGATCGGCCCCGTGCCGGACGACCGCCGCCTGCAGGTCGCGCAGGTTCTCCGGCACGAGCGGGTTGGCCTCGTGGTGGGGGAAGGTGCCGTCGAGCTCGAAGTACAGCGGCACGACCCGCACCGGCATGTCCGGATGGTCCAGCACGGCGGGCACGGTGTGCCCGGCCATCCCGTTGCCGGCGTCGACGACGACGGTGAGCGGACGCCCTCCGCGCAGGTCCACCAGGGAGCGCAGGTAACCCGCGTAGTCGGCGAGCACGTCGGTCTCGTCCAGGGCCCCCGGTCTCCCCGGGGTGGGCAGCTCGTGCAGACCGCCGCGGTCGAGCAGCCACTGGGCCAGGTCGCGGACCTCCGCGAGCCCGGAGTCCTGCCCCACCGGCCGGGCGCCCCGCCGGCACAGCTTGATGCCGTTGTAGGCGGCCGGGTTGTGGCTGGCCGTGAACATCGCGCCGGCCCGGTCCAGCGCCCCGCTGGCGTAGTAGAGCTGGTCGGTCGAGGCCAGCCCGATCATCGTGACGTCGACGCCGTGGACCGCCACCCCGGCGGCGAAGGCGCGCGCCAGCTCCGGCGAGGAGTCGCGCATGTCGTGACCGACGACCACCCCGGCCTCCTCCTCGGGGAGGACCACGACCTGGGCGAAGGCGGACCCGAGCGCCCGCACCACCTCGACGTCCAGCTGCTCGGGCACGAGGCCACGCACGTCGTAGGCCTTGACGACGTCGGCCAGTCTCACGGAGGTCACAGCAGGAAAGGGTACCGACGCGGACCCTGCGGGACGGACCCCGTGCTCAGCGGTCGCGCAGCATGCGCAGGTGGCCGCGGCGCGCGATCTCGGTGACAGTGGCGCCGGTGCCCTCGCCCCCGCCGTGCCCGTCGACGTGCACCACCGACCCGCGGTGCTCCCGGACCGCGTCGGCCAGGGCGGCCAGGTCGTCCACCGGTGGCCGGGGCTCGCCCTCCGGCAGCTCGATCCGCACGACGTCCCACCCGCGCGGCACCGTGAGCCGGCCGGCGTGCTCCTCGCACAGGTCGTAGGAGTGCGGCTCGGCGTAGGTCGCCAACGGTCCCAGCACCGCCGTCTGCTCGGCGTAGACGTAGGTCAGCGTCGACGACGCCGGGCGGACGCACGCTGTCTTGGAGCACTGGCGGGAGACGGTCACAGCACCCCACTGTAGGTGCCCCGGCCGACATTCCCGTGGAGGCACCCCGTCGACCTCCGGCCCAGGGACTAGGGTCGGGACCGTGACCAGGCGTCGGGACCGGCACGGCCGGGGGATGCGCGGGCCGCTGGCGTGGCCGCGCGTCCCCGTCATGACGACCCGGGCCGCCCGCTTCGACGAGATGGTCCTCGACGCCGCCGAGACGCTGGAGCACCGGCTCGGGCACGAGCTCGGCGTGGAGCTGGCGGTGGAGGACGTGCCGCCCTCGGACCCGGCCCCCTGGGAGGACGGCGTGCCGCTGGGACGGCTCTTCCCCGCCGAGCGCGCGCTGGCGGCCCGGATGGTGGTCTACCGGCGCCCCGTCACCCACCGGGCCCACGACGAGGCCGAGCTCGCCGCCCTGGTGCTGGAGGTGATGGCCGAGCAGCTGGCGCGGATGTACGGCCGCGACCCGGAGGACCTCCTCTAGCGGCTCAGGGCACCGCGGGGCCTGCGGCTCAGGGCACCGCGGGGCGGACGGTGGTCACCGTCCGGGTCCAGGGCACCTCGGGCAGCGTGGCCGAGGCCACGAAGGGGCCACGCCCGTCCGCCCCGGTCACGTGCACGGCGGCCACCACGCCGGCTCCGGGGCCCTCCCCCAACGGGTCGGTCGTGGTGATCCAGACGGCACGCGCGTCCGCAGGCACCGGCAGCCCGCGTCCGGTGTCGTTCGCCAGGTCGAGGACCTCGGTCGTGGTCCCACCCTCCGCATCCAGCCACCGCACGGTCGCCGTGGTCGCGTCGACCGCGCTGACGACCAGCCGGGACGTGCCTGCCGGGATGACGCCCGGGTCGGGCAGCGCGATGCCGACCGGGTTGCTCGAGGGCAGGCCGGCAGCGACCCACGCCAGCTCCCCGGCGGGGCGGACCAGGGGCTCCTCGCGGGAGCGTGGCGGGACCGCGGTGGAGTCGGCGTCGTCCCCGCCCGGGTCGCTCGTGGCTCCGTCCTCGTCCGCCGGCGCCGCGGTCGTCTCCGCCTCGTCGGTCGACGGGGCGGTCGCCTCGGTCTCGTCCGCCGGCGCGGCGGTGGCGTCCGCCTCGTCCTCCGGCGCATCGGTCGTCTCCGCGTCGTCCCGCGACGCCTCCTCGGGCTCACCCTCGGCAGGCAGGACCTCGACGCCCGCGGCGGCCACGACGGGCACGTCCGACCGGACGCGCAGACCGGTCGTCCCGGGCGGCAGGTCGGCGAGGTCGATCTCGGCCGTGCGTCCGGCCGCGACCCGCGTGACGAGGTCGGGCAGCCGGACCGCCCCGTCCTCGGTGAGCGCGACGAGGTCGACGACGGCCTCCTCGTCGCCGGGAGGCAGCACCCGCAGCACGGCCCGGTGCTCCGAGCCCTCCGGGGCGGGGGGCGGCGCGGGGACCACCAGGTCCGTGGCCGGCCCCGGTGTCCCTCCCGGCGCCACCGTGCCGGAGCCGAGGTCGGTCGTGCCGTCCCGGACGAGCAGGTGCAGGTGCGCCGACACCGGGCCCCCGGTGGCCGTCACCGACACGACCGGCGAGGGGACCCCTGGTGCCAGGGCGTCCAGCAGCCGCTCCACCCGTCCGCCGGCCGGCACGACGATCCCACCGGCGCCCGTGGTGGTCGCCTCGCCCTCGCTGCCCCACACGCGCACCTGGACCGTCACCGGGTCCGGGCCGGGGTTGCTCAGCACGAGCCGCTCCGTCCCGCCCGCACGGCCGTCCCCGCCCACGAGCCAGCTCTCCTCCGCCGGCTGCACGCAGGGGGTCAGGGAGGCCCCGCGCGCCCCGGCCTCCGTGCCGACCCCCAGCTGCGCCCCGACGAGGCCGGGCGCCGCGCCGCCCTCGCCCAGGACGAAGGCCGCGCGGGCCTCGGCGAGGTCGACACCGAGGGCCTCGTCGGCCGGCAGGCGGCGGCTCCCGTCGCTGTCGCCGGAGAGCACCAAGCGTGCGGTCCCTCCTGGGGACCGCGTCGAGCTCGCGTCGTCGTCATCCCCCTCGGACGGGCCCTCGAGCGGCGAGGACGGCGCGGTGGTCGTCGCCGCGTCGTCGGCAGCGTCCTGCCCGGGCACGGGACCGACGTCGTCCGTCAGCAGCGTCGTGGGGGCCCGTGCGGCGACCACCCGGACCGGCACCTCGTCGGCGGCGGCGCCGGGGCAGGCGAGGGCGGCGGAGTCCACCAGGGTCACGTCGGAGGGGCCCGCGGTCACGGCCGCGTCGCCCGGACCGGCGGCCGGGGGGACGGACCGGCCGAGGGATCCGCCGTCGACGGCTGCGGCAGCCCCCACGAGCCCGGCCAGGACGAGGGCGGCACCGGCTCCCCGCCACCAGCGGGCCCGACGAGGCCGCGCCACGGTCGCACCGGACGCCTCCGGTGCGGGGTCCCCGCTCTCGCCCGGGTCCCCGCCCTCGGAGCGTTCCGTGCCCACAGGGTCCGTGCCCACAGGGTCCGTGCCCGGTCCGGTGTCCGTGCCCGGAGTCTGCTCGTCGGGGCTCACGGCTCCTCCTCCTCGGTGGTGTCCGGCTCGGGTCGTCCGAACGGAAGGGCCAGGAAGGCGGTGACCAGCGTCAGGACCAGCGCGACCAGGTGCCATGGGAGGGACGGGCGGGCGAGCCGCACCTCGAGGTCGTGGGTCCCTTCCGGCAGGGCGACCTCCCCGTCCGCGCCGACCGCCACGTCCTCCCCGTCGACCGCGACCCGGGCCACCTGCGACCATCCGGTCCCCTCGGCGACGTGGAGCGTCGCACCGTCCGGCAGGTCCTCGACCCGGCCGGCCGCGACCCCGTGCGGTCCCTGGCTGGGCACGCGCGACACCAGGCCGCCGTCCGCGTCCAGGACCCGCACCCGGGCGGCCTCGTTGTCGCTCATCCGCCACAGCACCTGCCCCTGGGGCCCGCCCACCCTCGTCAGCCCGGGCAGGGCGTCGACCCGGCCCACCAGCGGATGGTCCTCCTCGGCGGCGACGAGGACGTAGCCGGCGGCCAGCTCGAGCAGTCCGGCGACCGCCCCGGCGCCACCGTCGGAGACGACCGTCCGGGCGACCTCCTCGACCGGGCCCGCCGGCCTGACCCCCACGGCCAGCTCCGTGGTCCGGTCCCGCAGCACCCTGGCCGGCTCGATCTCCCGTCCCACGAGGTCCACCACGACCTCGTTCTCCCCGACCGGGGTGAGCACGAGCGTCCGGGGGGCGGACGGGCCGTCGGCCTGGGCCGCGGCGACCGGAGGCAGGGCCGGTGGGGCGGCGAGGAGCCCGTCGGCCGGCGGACGCCAGACCGCGACCGCCAGGGGGACGAGCGCGGCCAGCACCACCACCGCGGCGGTCAGTCCCGCCACGACGGCCCGCGGGCGCCGGACCGCGGCACGCCACGGCTCCCTCCGGCGGCGGCCCTCGGCGCGCCAGGACCGGTCGACGAGGAGGGCCGTCGCGAGCAGCAGCGATGCGCCGCTGACCGAGAGCATGGACCCGTTCCAGGCGGTGACCGTCAGACCGGCCTCGGCGTGCCCGGCGGGCAGGACGCCCAGCCCGGCCCGGGGCGCCAGCAGCGCCAGGAGCAGGCCGAGGAGGGCGCCGACCACGAGCACCCCGGCACGACGTCCGGACCTCCCGGGCAGCAGGGTCGCCGCGAGCGCCGCTGTCCAGGTCACCAGGGCGGCCCACAGCGGGGCCGCCGAGAGGTCCGACGGGTCGAGCGCAGCTCCCGGCACCAGCAGGGCGGTCTGCCAGGCCGGGGCGCCGGCCGGGAGAGCTGGTGCGGCCACGGTGGCCCCCGCCCCGCCCAGCAGCCGTACGGGGTCGGCGAGGAGGGCCGGCAGCCACGGGAGCAGGAGGGCCCAGGGAAGCGCGGCCAGGACCGCGCCCCGCCACCGGGTCCCCCAGCTGCCGAGCAGCAGCACCAGCACCCCGGCGACGGTGGCGGGGACCAGGACGAGGGGCACCCACTGGGCGGTCAGGGCGACGCCCAGCACGGTGGCGAAGACCGCGGCCGTGCGCCGCGTCCCGCCACCTCGGGTGGCGGCGACCACGTAGCCGGCCACCAGGAGAGGCGCCACGAGGTGCACCACGACGGGACCGACCCGTCCGTCCTGCGTCGCGGAGACCAGCGGGGTGGCTCCCGCCCAGCCCAGCGCGAGCGCGGCGCGCAGCCACCGCCGGTGGGTCACCCGGCGCAGGGCGAGGTATGCCGTGACGAGCGCCACCGGGGCGGCGGCCAGCAGGAGCCACCCGAGGGCCACCCCGGCAGCGTTCGGCGCGCCCCCGGGGCCCGCGACGGCGTCGACGAGCAGGGTGGGCGCGGTCCACGGCAGCAGCCAGGGCTCGGGCGGGTGGTCGTGCCCGAGCCCGCCGCCGCGCCAGCCGTCCAGCGCCGAGCGCCACAGGCCGGCCGGCCCGGTGGCCGCCGGGCCCAGCTCGTCCCCCACTAGTCCGGGACCGCCCGGCCGCAGGTCGCCCAGGTGCTGGCGCCACCCCCACACCGTCGCCGCCGTCGTGACGAGCACCGCCAGCGCCAACGGCCAACTCGCCCAGGGGCGCCGTTCCTCCTCGCCGGAGATCTCGGCGAGCTCGTCCGAGACCGGTCCGGTCTCGGGCACCGCACGACCGCCGGCCGCCGGCCCCGCCTGCCGGCGGCGGGTCCGGGCACGAGGGTCGAGCGCGTCCCCGAGCGTCTCGACGGTCGACCGCCAACCGGCCGTGGCCGGCAGGAAGAGGGCCCGCAGGTCCCGCGGTCGCACGGTGCGTCGCCCACGGAACTGCCGCCGGGCCCGCCACCCGCGCAGCGGGGCGAGGGCCGCGCGGACGTCGGCCCACTCGTCGGCCGCCTCGGCCGGACGCTTGACGAGCAGCAGGACGAGGGCGGCCAGCGCACTGGTGAGGACGACCCCCAGCGCGCGCCACGGAGCCGACCAGGCCGATCCGCGGGCGAGGGCGAGCTGGCGCTGCCGCACCCGGGTGCGCCGCGGGTCCTGCACCCCCAGGCCGTCGTCCCCCGTCCGCACGACGGCGTCGGGCGCCACGACCACGCGGTGGCCGGTCAGGTGGGCCCGCCAGCCCAGGTCGAGCCCCTCGACCCCGTCGTCGCCGAACTCGGGCGAGAGCCCGCCGGACGTCTCGAGGGCGTCGCTGCGGACCAGCGACCCCACGAGGGGGACGCCGAGGACGTCCTGGCGCAGGTCCAGCTGGCCCTGGTCGACGAGCGCGGCCCGTCGCAGGTCGACCTCGCGACCGGCCGGAGTGACGTGGTGACCGACGCCCACGAGCAGCCGTGGGTCGTCGGCCCGCACGAGCTTGGGCCCGACCACGCCCACCCGGCTGTTGCGCCGGACGGCGGCGGCGAGGGCGGCGAGCGCGGTCGGCTCGGGCAGGCTGTCGTCGGTCAGCAGCCAGAGCCAGTGCTCCGGATGCACCGGCAGCACGGACCGGGCGTCCTCGACGGCCTGCCAGCGGGGCGGTCGCCCCGGCGTCGCGGTCGTCGCGTCGGTCGCGGTCCCGTCCGTCGCCGTGCCGTCCTCCGACCCCGCGGAGGCGGGGGGACGCAGGACGAGGGGCACGCGGTGCTCCCGCACGAGCGGGTGCTCGAAGGCGGCGCGGGTCCGCGGCTCATCGGGGTCGACCCCGGCGACGACGACCCGACCGGGACGGCGGGACTGGGCGGCGAGAGCGTCGAGGAGGCCGTCCAGGGACGGGCCGTCGGTCCGGGTGAGGACGACGACGGAGACGTCGTCCACCCGGGCCCGACCGCCGGGGGTCGTCACGGAGGTGGGGTCGGACGTGGCGGGTCGGGACCCGCCGGTCACACGGCGCGCTTCTTGAGCTTGCGCCGCTCCCGCTCGGACAGGCCGCCCCAGATGCCGAAGCGTTCGTCGTTGGCCAGGGCGTACTCCAGGCACTCGGCCCGCACCTCGCACCCGACGCACACCTTCTTGGCCTCGCGGGTCGACCCGCCCTTCTCCGGGAAGAAGGCCTCGGGGTCGGTCTGCGCGCACAGGGCGCGCTCCTGCCAGGAAGCCTCGTCGACCTCGTCGGCCCCGCTCAGCAGGCTCAGCATCTCCATCTCGTGCATGGCTCCTCCTCGACCTCTCGCCAACACGTCCACCGCCACTCCCGGGCCCGAGCTGCCTTCGGTCGGGAAGAACACGATGGGTGAATTACACGCGTGTCATCCGCCGTAGTCAACCCCAGATCTGCTAGTGGTCCCCGTCCTGGCCGGCGGGCGGACGTCGCGCGGCCCCGGCCCGGCGGGGCTCCCAAGCGGTCCCGCCGCAGGTGGCCGGGGGTGCCGGCGCCGCCCGCCTCCGTCCCCGGCGCCGCCCGCCCGCACAATGGGGCGCATGCAGATCACCGCACTGTCCGGCGGCGTCGGCGGCGCCCGTTTCGTCCGCGGCCTGGTCCACGAGCTCCGGCGGCGTGCCCCCGGCGAGGAGGTCGAGGTCACCGTCGTCGGCAACACCGGGGACGACATCACCCTCTTCGGGCTGCGGGTCTGCCCCGACCTCGACTCGGTCCTCTACACCCTCGGCGGCGGGGTCGACGAGGAGCAGGGGTGGGGCCGCGAGGGCGACACCCGGGAGGTCATGGGCGAGCTGGGGGCCCTGGGCGTGCAGCCGCAGTGGTTCGGCCTGGGCGACCGGGACCTGGGGACCCACGTGGCCCGCAGCCTCTGGCTGGCCCAGGGCGCCACCCTCTCGGAGGTGACGGCCCGGATCGCCGCCCGGTGGGGGCTGCCCGGGCAGGGCGTGCGGCTGCTCCCCGTCACCGACAGCCCCATCGAGACCCACGTCGTCGTGGACGCCGGCGCCCTGGACGGTCCTGCCGGCCGGAGTGGCGACGCCGCAGGCACCGACCGGGGGGCCGATGACGGCGTGCCGGAGCGGGCGATCCACTTCCAGGAGTGGTGGGTGCGCCACGGCGCGTCCCTGCCGGCGCGCCGGTTCACCGTCGCCGGGCTGTCCGGCGCCGCCCCCGCCCCGGGCGTCCTGGAGGCGATCAGGGGCGCGGACGTGGTCCTGCTGCCCCCGAGCAACCCGGTCGTCTCGATCGGCATCGTCCTGGGGGTCCCCGGGGTGAGGGACGCGCTGCGAGGGACCCGGGCGCCGGTCGTCGGGGTCAGCCCCATCGTCGGCGGGCGACCCGTCCGCGGGCACGCGGACGCCTGCCTGGCCCCCCTGGGCGTCGAGGTCAGCGCCGCCGGCGTGGCCGGCCTCTACGCGGACCTGCTCGACGGCTGGCTGGTGGACACGGCCGACGAGCACGCGGGCTACCCTCCGCGGGTCCAGGTCCGTCCCCTCGACCTGCTCATGCGGGACGTCGAGGGGGCCGCCCGCATCGCCGGGGCCGCCCTCGACCTGGCCGACGAGCTGCGGTGACCCCCGTCGGACCCGGGACCGGGGGCAGGTCGCAGGTACAGGACGGACCGGACGGACCGGCGGCGCAGGACGGACCGACGGTGCCGGCCGGGCAGGACGGGCCGGACGGGCTGCTCGTCCTGCCCCTGCGCGGCCTGCCCGAGCTGCGCACGGACGACGACCTGGCGGGCCTGCTCCTGGACGCGGCGAGGGCCCGCGGCGGCCTGCGGGACGGCGACGTCCTCGTCGTCTCGGCCAAGGCCGTCTCCAAGACGCAGGGCCTGCGGGTCGACGCGGACGCGCAGGGCGGCCGGGAGGCCGAGGTCCTGCGGCGCAGCCGTCGCGTGGTCGCCGAGCGCCGGACGCCGCACGGCACCACCCGGGTCGTCGAGGCGGAGGCCGGCCCCGTCATGGCCGCCGCGGGGATCGACGCGTCCAACACCGGTCCCGACGGGGGGCTGCTCGTGCTGCCCGGCGACCCGGACGCGGCCGCGGCCGCGCTGCACGCCGCCCTCGCCGAGGCCCTGCCCCCCGGCACGCGGTTCGGCGTGCTCCTCAGCGACACCGCCGGGCGGCCCTGGCGGGCCGGGCAGACCGACCTGGCCCTCGGGGCCCACGGCCTGGCCGTGCTCGACGACCTGCGCGGGGCCACCGACCACGACGGCCGTCCCCTGGCCGTGACGACCCGGGCGGTCGGCGACGAGCTGGCCGCCGCCGCCGACCTGGTCAGGGGCAAGGCCGACGGTGTCCCCGCGGCGCTCCTGCGCGGACCGGCCGTCAGGGCGCTCGTCATCGCCACCGCCGCGGACCCGGGCCAGGGCGGGACGGGCGCGGCGGCCCTGGTGCGGACCGGCCCCGGCGACTGGTTCGCCCTGGGCCACCGGGAGGCGGTCCGCGCCGCCCTGGGGGTGGCCCCGGGCAGCGCGCGCGCCGAGGAGGTCGGCATCGCCTCCGTCGCCCCCGAGGACGAGGAGGTGCGGGGCGCGCGGGCGGTGCGGGTGGCGCTCGTCGGGCACGACGGTGCCTCGGTCGGGGGCTCCGCCGCCGGGGGGTATGCCGTGTCCGCGCCCGACCCGGTCCTGGCCGGCCGGGTGGCGGCCCGGCTCGAGGTGGCCCTCGCCGGGGAGGACCTGACCGGACCGGTGCGGGTGGTGCCGCCGGACGCCTGAGCGCCGGCGAAGGCCCCTCAGCCCGTGGGCAGGTGCCGCCGGGGCGCCATCCGGGGCCCCCGCCGCGGCCGGACCGCCCCGGAGAGCTCCAGCAGGCGCTGCACCCGGTAGCGCTGCCCGGCGTAGGGCCGCAGCAGCTCCACGAGCGACTGGTCGTCCACCGGCCGGCCGGTCAGCGCCCAGCCGATGTTGGCCGCGACGTGGTAGTCGCCGAAGCTCACCGCGTCGGGGTCGCCCAGCGCCCGGTGCGCCGTCTCGGCCGCGGTCCAGACCCCCACGCCCGGGATGCTCACCAGGCGCCGCCGGGCGGCCGCCAGGTCCAGCTCGGGCAGCTCTTCGAGCCGGGCGGCCACCCGGGCCACCCGCACCACCGTGGCCGAGCGCTGCGGGCTCACCCCGGCGCGCAGCCACTCCCAGCTGGGGATCTGCGCCAGCACGGCCGGCGGAGGAGGCACCCGCACCCCCAGCGCGCCGCCGGGACCGGGGGCCGGCTCGCCGAAGCGCTGCACGACGCGGCGCCAGCCGGAGAAGGCCTCCTGGCCGGTGACCTTCTGCTCGATGACGGCCGGGACGAGCGACTCCAGCACCAGCCCCGTCCGGGGGACCCGCCAGCCCGGGTGCAGCCGCAGCGCCCGGGCCACGAGGTCGTGGTGGGGCACGAAGCCCTCGGCCCCGACGTCCCCCTCGCCGAGCATCGTGGGCAGCCGGTCCAGCACCCAGTCGGCGCCCGGCCCCCACGCGTCCGCCAGCACCGTCGCCTCCGCGGCCCTCGTCGTGACGCGCAGCGTCACCGGACCGGCGGGCGTCGTCAGGCCCCGCCACAGGGCCCCGGCGACGACCCGCCAGGCCGGGTCCCCCGCGCCCCTGCACAGCACCCCCCAGGTGGCGCGCACGTCCACCGGCCAGGCGGCACGCCATACCCTCCGGGCGGGCCGGGCACCCCCGGGCGCACCCGTGGCGACCCCCGGGGAGGGGACGGCGCGCAGGCCCGTGGCTGTCACCCGGACACTGTGCCTGCTGCGGGCGGCGCGGCGCAAGGCGCGGGCACGGGTTAGCGTGTAGCCCGTGCAGCTCCCTCCCCAGGTGCTCGCCGACGCGGTCGGCGCCGATGCCACCCGTCCGGCGATCACCTTCTACGACGACTCCCCCGAGGCCGCCGGCGAGCGGATCGAGATCTCCCGCCGCGTCCTGGCCACCTGGGTCGCCAAGGCGGCCAACGCGCTCCAGGAGTCCTTCGACGCCCAGCCCGGGACCGTCGTCCTCGTCGACCTGCCCAGCCCGCACTGGCGGCTCGTCTACTGGGCCCTCGCGGCCTGGTCGGTGGGCGCGACCCTGACGGTGGACGCCCACGAGGGTGCCGACGTGCTCGTCACCACCGACCCGGACAGCTCCCTGGCGGACGACTGCGACGAGGTGGTGGCCGTGGCCCTGCCGGCGCTGGCTCGCGGGTTCGGCGCCGAGCTGCGCTCCGGGGTCATGGACGAGGCGGGCGAGCTGGCCGGGTTCGCCGACGACTTCGCCGCCTGGGACGAGGCCGACGAGGACGACACCGCCCTCGTCCACCACGGCGACCGCCTCAGCTACGCCGAGCTGCTCGAGGAGATGCCCGCCGTGCCCCCCGGCGCCCGGGCCCTGGTGACCACCACGGACCCGGGGCTGACCGTCCGCCAGGTCCTGCAGGTCCTGGCCGCCGACGGCTCGGTCGTCCTCGTCCGCGGCTCGGCCGGCGGCCCCGAGGAGCGGCTCGCGGCCGAGGGCGTGACCCACCGCTGCCCCGGCAGCCTCGGCGAGGGGACCGCCGGGTAGCCTCGCCCGCATGGACAAAGTCGTTTCCTCCGCGGCGGAGGCCCTGGAGGGCCTCGACGACGGCATGACCATGACCGTCGGCGGCTTCGGCCTGGCCGGCATCCCGACCGTGCTCATCAAGGAGGTGCTGGCCCGGGGCACGCGCGACCTGCAGGTGGTGTCCAACAACATGGGGGTCGACGGCGCCGGGCTGGGCCTGCTCCTCGCCGAGCGTCGGATCCGCCGGGCGATCGCCTCCTACGTGGGCGAGAACAAGGAGTTCGCGCGGCAGTACCTCGCCGGCGAGCTCGAGGTCGAGCTCACCCCGCAAGGCACCCTCGCCGAGAAGATGCGCTCCGCCGGTGCGGGCATCCCGGCGTTCTGGACCCCCACCGGCGTCGGGTCGCAGGTCTCCGAGGGGGGTATGCCGTGGCGCTACGACTCCGAGGGCAACGTCGTCGAGGAGTCCCCGCCCAAGGAGACGCGGGAGTACACCGTGCGCGGCGTGACCCGCGACTACGTCCTCGAGGACTCGATCTTCGCCGACTTCGGCCTGGTCCGGGCGGCCAGGGGCGACCGGCACGGCAACCTCGTCTTCAACCGGTCGGCCCGCAACTTCAACCCGCTGTGCGCGATGGCGGCGCAGGTGGCCGTGGCCGAGGTCGAGGAGCTCGTCGAGCCCGGCGAGCTGGACCCCGACGAGATCCACCTGCCCGGCATCTACGTGCAGCGCGTCGTGGCCCTCACCCCCGAGCAGGCCGCCGACAAGGACATCGAGAAGCGGACCACCCGGCCCCGGCCGGACGGGTCCTCCGACCAGACCCAGGAGGCCTGAGCCATGGCCCTGACCCGTGAGGAGATGGCGGCCCGCGCGGCCGCCGAGCTCAAGGACGGCGACTACGTCAACCTCGGGATCGGCATGCCGACCCTGGTGCCCAACTACGTGCCCGACGACGTCGAGCTGGTGCTGCAGTCCGAGAACGGCATCCTCGGCGTGGGCCCCTACCCCTACGAGGGCGAGGAGCACCCCGACCTCATCAACGCCGGCAAGGAGACCGTCACGCTGCGCCCCGGCGCCTCGATCTTCGACTCGGCCACCAGCTTCGGGATGATCCGCGGCGGCAAGGTCGACGCCGCGATCCTCGGCGCCATGCAGGTCTCGGCCGACGGGGACATCGCCAACTGGATGATCCCGGGCAAGATGGTCAAGGGCATGGGCGGGGCGATGGACCTGGTCATGGGGGCCAAGAAGGTCATCGTGCTCATGGACCACGTGGCCAAGGACGGCAGCCACAAGATCGTCCAGGAGTGCTCGCTGCCGATCACCGGCCTGAAGGTCGTCCAGCGGATCATCACCGACCTGGCCGTCATCGACGTCACGCCCGAGGGCCTGGTCCTGCGCGAGGTGGCCCACGGCGTCACCGTGGAGGAGGTCGTGGAGAAGACCGGTCCGGAGCTGACGGTCGCGCTCGACGAGCCCACCCCGGAGCCGACGCCCCCGACCCAGGGCTGAGCCCGGGCGGCGCCTACGCGGGGGCGTCGGGTCCGCGGAGGAACCCGGCGCCCCACGTCAGGTGCATGACCGCCAGCACCCCCGGCATCCGGGCCACCACCCCGGGCGCCTGGTCGCGGGCGATCCAGGCGCCGCCGAGGGTGACGGCGGCGGCATACCCCAGGGGCAGCGCCCACAGCGGCCGCCAGGCCAGGCCGCCCACCGTGCCGGCGGCGACGAGGGCCACCGCCGTGGGGGGTGCCAGGTAGCGCAGGTTGACGCTGCCGGGGTGGTGCCGCACGACCTGACGGCGCCACTGGCCCGTCGTGTAGAACTGCCGGACGAGGTCGCGCCACGTCGAGCGGGGACGGTAGCTGACCCTCAGCTCGGGGCTGAACCAGACCGTCCCGCCGGCCTCCCGGATGCGGTGGTTGAGCTCCCAGTCCTGGGCGCGGACGAACGTCGGGTCGTAGCCGCCCACCCGCTCCAGCCACTCCCGCCGGAAGACCCCCAGGTAGACCGTCTCGGCCGGGCCGGCGTTCCCCCCGACGTGGAAGCGGGCCGCCCCGATGCCCAGCGGGGAGCGCATCGCGACGGCGACCGCCTGCTGCAGGGTGCCGGTGCCCTCGGCCAGCATGACCCCGCCGACGTTGGCCGCGCCGGTCTCCTCGAGCAGCTCCACCGCCCGCCGGACGTAGCCGGGCGAGAGCTCGCCGTGCCCGTCCATCCGCACGACGACGTCGTGGCGGGAGGCCCGGACGGCGGCGTTCAGCCCGTCGGGGGTCCGCCCGGTGGGGTTGTCGACGACGACGACCCGAGGGTCCTCCGCGGCCAGCCGGTCGGCCACCTCGCGGGTGCGGTCCGTGCTGGGGCCGACCGCGACCGCCACCTCGAGCCCGCCCGGGTAGTCCTGCGCCAGGACCGACGCCACCGCGTCCGCGAGGTGGTCCTCCTCGTTGCGCACGGGCATGACCACGGACACGGGCGGGTATGCAGCAGGCGGGGCGGGGGTGCTCACGCCGGAGAGGCTACCGGCGCGCGGGGCGGGAATCGCCGGGGCGCGCGGGTTCCCAGCACCCGGACAGGACGCTGGCCTAGTCTGTGTCGTCGTGCCCCACCGCCCCGAGGATGACTGGACCCGTCCCCTGCCGCGCCGCCCGCGGACCGGACGGCGGCCCGGTGACCCGGTCGGCCGGGACGCGGCGTACGACGGCTACGAGGGCGGCGACGGGTTCGAGGGGGACGACGGGTTCGGAGGGGACCCGGGGTACGACGGGTACGACGGTCGCCGGGGTGGGGACGAGGCGACCCGTCCGGTCCCGCGGCAGGAGCCGCCGCGGGGGCACTACGACGAGAACGGCGACTGGGTCCCGCGACCGCGACCGCGGGAGCGCCCCCGGCAGGGTCCTCGTCCGGCCGCGTCCGGCGGCGGGCCCCCGGGGAGGCCGCCGACCGGTCGCCGCGCCGCCTCCTCCCGGCCGCCCCGCCGTCGCCGGGGACCCCGCTACGGCCTGCGCCGCCTCGCCGTCGTCCTGGGGCTGGCGCTGACGGCCTACGTGGTGTCGATGGTCGTCGTCCTCGCCCTGCTGTGGAACGGCCTGGTGCGGGTGGACGCCACCCCCGAGGGCACCCGACCCGCGGGGTCCGCGGGCTCGGCGTACCTGCTCGTCGGCACCGACAGCCGCGACCAGCTGACCGAGGAGCAGCGCGGCGAGTTCGGCACCGGCTACGCCGAGGGGTCGCGGGCCGACACGGTCATGCTGCTGCACGTGCCCACCGTCGGCGAGCCCACGCTCGTCAGCCTGCCCCGGGACTCCTTCGTGGACGTGCCCGGCCACGGTCTGGACAAGCTCAACGCGGCGCACTCGATCGGAGGTCCCGAACTGCTCGCGGCGACCGTCGAGGGAGCCACGGGGCTGCGTCTCGACGGCTACCTGGAGATCGGCTTCGGCGGATTCGTCGGCGTCGTCGAGGAGGTCGGCGGCGTCCGGATGTGCCTCGACGCGCCGATCCAGGACGAGAAGGCGCACATCGACCTGGCCGCCGGCTGCCAGGAGCTCACCGGGCCGGAGGCGCTCGGCTACGTCCGGATGCGCTACAGCGACGCTCGGGGCGACATCGGCCGGGTGGAGCGCCAGCGGGAGTTCCTCGCCGCCCTGGTCGCCCGGATGGCCTCCCCCGCCACCGTGCTCAACCCCGTGCGGCTCCACGACGTCGGCAGCGCCACCGGGGAGGCGGTCGCCGTGGGCGAGGACACCAGCGTGCTCGAGGCCGCCCGGATGGCCCTGGCGATGCGGGGCATCGCCTCCGGGGGCGGCGTCTCGGTCACCGTCCCGGTGGCCGACGCGAACTACCAGACGACCGTGGGCAGCGCCGTGCTGTGGGACGAGCAGCGGGCCGCCGAGCTCTTCGGCGCCCTGCGGCGGGGCGAGTCTGTCAGCATCGAACCGTGAGCGACGTGCCCGAGCAGGACCGCGACCCGGACCTGGAGACCACCCGGCAGACCCCGGCGGGCGCCCGGCCGGACGTGGTGGCTGGGCGCTACCGGATCCTGGGCACGCTGGGCCGCGGCGGCGGCGGGACCGTCTGGCACGCCCGCGACGAGCACCTGGGGCGCGAGGTGGCGCTCAAGCGGGTGGCCGGCGAGGCCGACGCCGACGTGCTGCTGACCCGCGGCATGCGGGAGGCCCGGACCAGCGCGGCGCTGGCCCACGAGCACGTCGTGCGCGTCTACGACGCCTTCGAGCACGAAGGGGCGCCCTGGATCGTCATGGAGTACGTGCCCGGCCCCTCGCTGGCCTCGCTCCTGGAGGGCGGTGCCACCCTGCCGGTCCGCCAGGTCGCCGCCATCGGCGCCCAGATGGCGACCGCGCTCGCGGCGGCGCACGGCGCCGGCGTCGTGCACCGGGACGTCAAGCCGGGCAACGTGCTGCTCGTGGACGCGACCGGGCAGGACGCCAAGCTCACCGACTTCGGCATCGCGCGCGCCGAGGAGGACCACCAGCTCACCCGCACCGGGATGGTCTCGGGCACCGCCGCCTACTTCTCGCCCGAGGTCGCCGCCGGGGAGGACCCGTCGGCGGCGGCCGACGTGTGGGCCCTGGGCGCGACCCTCTACGCCGCGGTGGAGGGACGTCGCCCCTACCCCGACGCCGCCAACCCCGTGGCCCAGCTGCACACGATCGTGCGCGACCGACCCCGTCCCCCGCAGCGGGCCGGTGCGCTGACCCCGGTACTGGCGGGAATGCTGGACCCCGATCCCCGCACGAGGTGGACCGCCCACCGGGCGGCGGAGGCGCTTCGGGCCGTCGCCCGCGGAGGGCAGGAGACGGGCGGCGCAGCCTCCGCGGCCGGGGCGGGCGCGGCCGCGGCGGGTTTGGACGGGGCGGGCACCGCCGTGGCCGGGGCGGGTGCTGCCGCCGCCGCGGCCGCCGCGCGCACCCGTGAGGAGGCGGCCGCCACGCAGCAGGTGCACGCCGGCGCCGACCCCACCCGGGTGGTGGCGCACGGCCCGCCCCGGTCGACCACCGCCGGGGGTGGCGGCGACGGCGCGACCCCACCGGCGGACCGGGCCCCGGCATTATCGGCCCGCCGAGGCCGGGGCCGGGGCCGCCTGCTGGCCTGGCTGGTGGCCGTCCCGTTGATCCTGCTGCTGGGCTGGCTCGCGTGGACGATCGCGACCACGGGCGGGCTCGGCGGGACGCCCGAGCGCCCCACCGCCACCGCCGGCCAGCCGGTGTCGGTCGAGGAGGCCGAGGAGACCGCCCGCGAGTTCTACCGCCGGCTCGCCGACGAGGGGCTCGCCGAGGCGCGGGAGCTCACCCTGCCCGGGGTGTCCGTCGACGACCGGATCGCCGAGGGCCTGGACCGGGTGGAGGTGCAGGAGGTGGTGGGCACCGGGCGCCCGGACGGCGGGGTGGACCTGGTGACGACGGTGGCCTACGACTACGGCGGGCCTGCCCCCGTCGTGCAGCAGGAGAACCTCCAGGTGGCCCGCCCCGAGCTGGATCCGCTCATCGTGCTGCGGAGCACGACGACGATCTCCGGGCTGCCCGAGCAGGGCCCGGCCGAGGACCAGACGCAGGACCAACCGGCGCAGGACCAGCCGGCCGAGGAGGCCCCGGCCGAGGACGCCCCGGCCGAGGAGGAGAGTCCGGTGACCGACCCGGACACCTCAGGGGACGACCAGGACGGCACGGACGAGGACACGAGGGACACCGACGAGGAGGGTCGGGGCCCGGACCCGGACCCCGACCCGGACCCCGGAGGCGACGGGGACGGCTGAGCCGCCCCCGCACGGCCCGGGGCCCGCGCCGCTCCCCCGGGCTCAGCGTCCCAGCACCGCACCCACGAACGCCCTCGTGAGGTCGGGCAGCCCGGGGACCGCCTCCTCGTCCACGTTGGCCAGGACCACCAGCGTCGTGCCGTCCTCCGGGCGGCGGAGCGAGACGGAGAACACGCCGGGGTCCCCGCCGTCCTTGCCGAACACCCCGTCGTCGCGGACCTCGACCCCGTAGCCGACCGACCACCGTCCTCCGGCCCGCACGCGCGGGGTGAGCAGGTCCGCCGGGGAGACCCCGCGCCATACCCCTCCCTGCTGCACCGCGCGCAGGAACCGGTCGACGTCCGAGGCGGTGGCGACCGCGCCCCCGTCGCCGCCGCCGACGGGGTGGACGGAGTAGATGTTCGTACGCCACGGCAGCCCGGGGGCGAGCGGGGGCAGGTAGCCAGCCGCCACGTCCGGGTGGACCTCGTCGAAGGCGGGGTAGCCGCTGTCCGCCATCCCGGCCGGCCCGAGCACCCTCGTCGTCACGGCCTCGGCGAAGGGCATCCCCGAGACGTGCGACAGCAGGATCCCCAGCAGCACGTAGCCCGCGTTGCTGTAGTGGTAGGTGGTGCCCGGCGGGCACACCGGCGGCAGGTCTGCGAACAGCGGCAGCAGCGCCGCGTAGTCCCGGACCCGGTAGTTGGGGATCCGGTCCCAGATGTCGCCGTAGTCCTCCCGGTAGCCGGGCAGGTCCTCGTCCTCCTCGAAGTAGTCGGCGACGCCCGACGTGTGGGAGAGCAGGTGGTGGACCGTGACGTCCGGGCTCAGGGTCCGGGGCCGCAGCTCGGGAGGCAGGACGTCCACCACCCGGTCGTGCACGCCCACCTCCCCCCGCCCGGCGGCGTCGAGGACCCCGACGGCGGTGAACATCTTGCTCAGGGACGCGGTGGCGAACCGGGTCCCCGGGTGCACGGGAATGCCGTTCGCGCGGTCGGCGAGGCCGTGGCAGGACTCGAGCAGCACCTCCTCGCCGCGGGAGACCCGCAGGATCCCGGAGAAGCCGTCCTCCGCCTCGAGGCGGTGGGCCTCGTCCAGGACGCTCTGCCAGGGGTGCGCGCTCATGGGGCCAGTCTGGCCGGTCCCCGTGACGGACGGCGAGGGGTTTTTGTCCGCGGACGGTGCCCGCGGCCCGGCGAGGGGCCTACCCCTTGAGCAGCTGGCGCGCCATGACGATGCGCTGGATCTCGTTGGTGCCCTCGTAGATCTGGGTGATCTTGGCGTCGCGCATCATCCGCTCCACCGGGAAGTCCTTGGTGTAGCCGTAGCCGCCGAAGAGCTGGACCGCGTCGGTGGTGACCTCCATGGCCACGTCGGAGGCGTAGCACTTGGCGGCCGCCCCGAAGAAGGTCAGGTCGTCGTCGCCGCGCTCGGACTTGGCCGCCGCCACGTAGACCATCTGCCGCGCCGCCTCGAGTTTCATCCCCATGTCCGCGAGCATGAACTGCACGCCCTGGAACTCCGCGATGGCCCTGCCGAACTGCTGGCGCTCCTTGACGTAGGCCAGCGCTGCGTCGAGCGCGCCCTGGGCGATGCCGATGGCCTGGGCGCCGATGGTGACGCGGGTGTGGTCGAGGGTGCGCAGGGCGATCTTCAGGCCCTCGCCGGGCCCGCCGACCATCCGGTCGGCCGGGATGCGGCAGTCGTCGAAGTGCAGCTCCCGGGTGGGGCTGCCCTTGATGCCCATCTTCTTCTCGGGGGCGCCGAAGGTGAAGCCCTCGTCGGACTTCTCCACGACGAACGCGCTGACGTTGCGTCCCCGCGGCCCGTCGGGGTCGGTGACGGCCATGACCGTGTAGAACTGCGACTCCCCGGCGTTGGTGATCCAGGACTTCTGCCCGTTGAGGACGTAGTGGTCGCCGTCCTTGACCGCCTTGCACTTCATCCCCGCGGTGTCGGACCCGGCACCGGCCTCGGAGAGGCCGTAGGAGAACATCGCCTCGCCGCGGGCCACCGGCGGCAGGTACTTCTGCTTGAGGTCGTCGTTGGCGGCGATGAGCAGCGGCATGGTGCCGAGCTTGTTGACGGCCGGGATGAGCGAGGAGCTGGCGCAGCCGCGGGCCACCTCCTCGATGACGATGCAGGTGGCCAGGGCGTCGGCGCCCACCCCGTCGTACTCCTCCGGGATGTGCGGGGCGTGGAAGTCGGTCGCGACGAGCGCCGTGAGCGCCTCGGCCGGGAAGCGGCCCTCCTCGTCGACGGCCGCGGCGTGCGGCGCGATCTGGGCCGCGGTGACCTCGCGCACCGCCTCGCGCAACGCCTCGTGGTCCTCGCTGATCCGGAACAGGTCGAAGTCGCTCATGGCCCGCAGCCTACTCGCGGGTCAGCAGCCGCCGACGCCGCGGTCCGTCGTGGGCTCAGCCCGCCAGCGCGGGGATCACCTCGTCCTCGAACAGCTCGATCCCGGAGGTGTCGTGGGCGGCCTCAGCGAAGTAGGTGATGGCGTAGGTCATCCCGATGTCCTGCAGGCCAGCGAGGGTCTCCACGATCTGCTCGGGCGTGCCGACCGCGGGCTGCGTCCGCAGCCCGTCCACCTGCTGCCGGGCCTTCTCCTCGGCCACCCCCGCCCGCAGGAACAGGTCCTTGACGAAGGCCAGCCGCTCCTCGACCTCGGCCTCGTCCCGCCCGATCACGACGTTGTAGTTGGCGCTGCGGACGATCTCGTCGACGTCGCGCCCGACGTCCTGGCAGTGGCCGCGCAGCACCTCCGACTTGTGGGCGAAGACCTCGGGCGTCCCGTCGAAGTTGGTGTAGTCGGCATGCTCCGCGGCGATCCGCAGCGTCTTGCGCTCCCCGCCACCGGCGACCCAGACGGGTATGCCGTTGCGCTCCGACCCGGGGAAGACGGTCCCCTGGAGGGGGCGCGGCCAGCACATCGCCCCGTCGACCTGGTAGTGCTCGCCGTCGAGGGTGGCCGACCCGGTCGTCCACATCTGCCGGAAGATCTCCACCCCCTCGCGCAGGCGCGCCAGCCGCTCCCCCGCCGTGGGGAAGCCGTAGCCGTAGGCGCGCCACTCGTGCTCGTACCACCCGGCACCGATGCCCATCTCCAGCCGTCCGCCGGAGACGACGTCGACGGTGGCGGCGACCTTGGCCAGGTAGGCCGGGTCCCGGTAGCTCATGCACGTGCACATCTGGCCGAGCCGGACCCGGCCGGTGACGGCCGCGAAGGCCGCCATCAGCGACCAGGCCTCGTGGCAGGCCTCGTGGCTGGGCTCGGGGACCGTGTGGAAGTGGTCGTAGACCCACAGCGACTCCCAGGCCTCCTCGGCGTCGGCCCGCTGGGCGAGGTCGCGCATCACCCCCCACTGGTGCTCGGGGGCGATGCCGACGAGGTCCATCCGCCAGCCCTGGGGGACGAAGATTCCGAAGCGCATGGCCCCAACGTAGCCCCGCCACGGCACGCCCGCCGCCGCGGGGCCCGTCAGCCGCGCCGCTGCCGCAGGCGGGCCCCTTTCGCGTGCGCCTGGTCGCGCAGGTCGTCCGCGAACCGGGCCAGCTGCCGTCGCCAGGTCGCCGCCTGCTCCCCCTCGCCCGCGGCGAGCATGCGCACCGCCAGCAGACCGGCGTTGCGCGCCCCGGCCACCGAGACGGTCGCCACGGGGATGCCGGCCGGCATCTGCACGATGGCCAGCAGGGAGTCCATGCCGTCGAGGTGCTTCAGCGGCACGGGCACGCCGACCACCGGCAGCACCGTCACCGAGGCGAGCATCCCGGGCAGGTGGGCGGCCCCGCCGGCCCCGGCGACGATGACGCGGAGCCCGCGGTCGGCGGCCGACCGGCCGTAGTCGATCATCTCGGTCGGCATCCGGTGGGCCGAGACGACGTCGGCCTCGTAGGGCACGCCGAACTCCTCCAGCACCTGGGCGGCCGCCTCCATGACGGGCCAGTCGCTGTCGCTGCCCATGACCAGGCCGACGAGGGGCGGGGCGGGGCTCTGGTCGGGGCTCACTCGGTCACCACTCCCTGCAGGTAGTCGGCGGCGTGCCGCGCCCGCTCCCGGAGCGCGGGCAGGGCGTCGGGGTCGAGGTCGTCGCCGAAGACGGTCACGTGGCCCAGCTTGCGCCCGGGCCGCACCCCCTTGCCGTAGAGGTGGATCTTCAGCCCCGGGTCCCGAGCCATGAGGTGGCGGTAGGTCGGGTAGAGGTCGGGGTGCTCGCCGCCGAGCACGTTGGCCATCACGGTCCACCCGGACCGGGCCGACGGGTCGCCGAGCGGCAGGTCGAGCACGGCCCGCAGGTGCTGCTCGAACTGGCTGGTGACCGCGCCCTCGATCGTCCAGTGCCCGCTGTTGTGGGGCCGCATCGCCAGTTCGTTGACGACGTAGCCGGGACGCCCGTCCTGCCCCCGCACCTCGAACATCTCCACGGCCAGCACCCCGGTGACCCCCAGCTCCCCGGCGACCCGCAGCGCGCCCTCGGTGGCCGCCCGCGCCAGGTCGTCGTCCAGGCCGGGGGCCGGGGCCAGCACCTCGGTGCAGATCCCGCCGGTCTGGACGGTCTCCACAACGGGCCAGGCCGCGGCCTGCCCGGAGGGGCTGCGGGCCACGAGCACCGCCAGCTCGCGGGTGAAGTCGACCGCCTCCTCGAGCAGCACCCCGTCGGCGAGCGCCCCCGGCTGCCCCACCTGGGCGAGCCAGTCGTCGAGCTCGGCGACGCTGCGGCATACCCGCACCCCCTTGCCGTCGTAGCCCCCGCGCGGCGTCTTGGCCACCACCGGCCAGCCCGCCCGGGCGGCGAACTCCTCCACGTCGCCGGCCGTGCGGGCGGTCGCCCAGGCCGGGCAGGGGATGCCCAGCTCGCTGAGCCGACGGCGCATCACCAGCTTGTCCTGGGCGTGCACGAGGGCCTGCGGCGAGGGGTGCACGGGCACCCCGGCGCGGACCAGCTCCTCGAGCACCTCGGCGGGCACGTGCTCGTGGTCGAAGGTCACCACGTCGCAGTGCCGGGCCCAGTCGAGCACGGTCCCGGCGTCTGTGTGCGCGCCGACGGGGCTGTGCGGGACCACGAGGGCGGCGCTGGCGTCCTCGGCCTCGGCGAGCACCGAGAGGGTCAGCGAGAGCCCGACCGCGGGGGGCTGGCACATCCGGGCGAGCTGCCCGCCGCCGACGATGCCGACGACCGGGAACCCGCCCTCGGCGCGCAGCGGCGGGGAGGGGGATGAGGTGGGTGGAGTGCTCACGGACGCCGAGCCTATCCAGTCCTGGCGCGTACACTCCCGCCGTGCCCCCACCCCGCCCGACCCTGGTCGCCCGCCTGCGCGGGGCGTGGCGGACGTTGGTGGCCGAGGTGGCCAAGTTCGGAACCGTCGGGGCGGTCGCGTTCGTGCTGGACACGACCCTGTACAACCTGCTCGTCTTCGGCCTGCCCGGCCTGGTCGAAGGCCCGATGGCCGGGTCCCCGCTGCTCGGCAAGGTCGTCTCCACCAGCGTCGCCACGCTCTTCTCCTGGACGGGCAACCGGTGGTGGACCTTCCGCCGGCGCCGCAGCGAGGCGATGGGCCGCGAGCTGGTCCTGTTCCTCTTCTTCAACGCCGTCGGCCTGGGCATCGCGCTGGCCTGCCTGGCCTTCTCCCGCTACGTGCTGGGGCTGGACAGCCAGCTGGCCGACAACGTCGCCGCGAACGGGATCGGGCTCGCGCTGGGCACGCTGTTCCGCTTCTGGGCCTACCGGACCTTCGTCTTCCGCGAGGAGCTGGCCGAGGAGGAGCGCGAGGCGCGGCGGGCGGCCGCTCAGGGCCTCTCGGCGAGGGTCAGGTAGAGCGAGAAGACCGGGGGGCTCAGGCGGGTCAGCTCGATCCGCCCGCCCAGGGACTCCGCCGTCTCCCGGGCCACGGCCAGCCCCAGGCCGGTCCCGCCGCCGGTGGTCACCGCCCGGTCGAAGACCGACCGGGACAGCCGGACCGGGATCCCGGGGCCCTCGTCGGAGACGGTGAACACCGCGGAGGGACCGGACCTGCCCGCGTGCACACGGACCGTGCCCGCCCCGTGCACGAGCGCGTTCTCGACCAGCGTGTTGAGCACCTGGGACAGGGATGACGCGCTGGACTCCACGATCATCCCCCGCTCGCTCCACAGGTCGATCTCCCGGCCCTCCTCGGCCAGGGCCGGCGACCACTCCGCGTCCAGCCCGGCGAGCACCTGGTCCACCGAGCACAGGCCCCCGCCGGAGGCGTGGCCGACCCGGGTGCGGCGCAGCAGCTCGTCCACCACCCCGGTGAGCCGTTCGACCTGGCCGATGGCGATCTCGGCCTCCTGCCGGGCCAGGCCCGCGTCGTCGGCCTGGGCGATCTCCTCCAGCCGCAGGAGCAGCGCGGCCAGCGGGGTGCGCAGCTGGTGGGAGGCGTCCGCGGCGAACGAGCGCTCCGAGACCAGCGCCCGGGCGAAGGTGGTGTGGTGCCGGTCGACCTCGCGCACGATCGCGTCGATCTCCGGGACGCTCTGCGGCCAGGGGCCCGGCTCGACGAACCGGCCCGGGCGCGCCTCGGGGTCGAGGGCGAACCCGCCGGAGGCCATCTCGTCGGCGCGGTGCGCCAGCCGGCGCAGCGGCTCGATCACCGTCTCCCCCACCTGGTCGGCCTGGTGCCGGGCCAGGGGGAAGACGATGGCGACCACGCCCAGGGCCCCCGCCACCGACGCGATCAGCAGGCCCCACCACGGCAGCCCCTCCGCCTCGGGGCCCAGGGCGGCCTGCACCTGCGCCAGGATCCAGCCGATCGCCAGCAGCACCCCCACGACCACCCCGAGCACCGACAGGGTGACCCGCCGGGCCAGCTCGCGGAAGACCGCCCGCACGGCGGGTCAGTCCTGCGGGTCGTTCTGGAACCGGAAGCCGACCCCGCGGACGGTGACGATGTACCGCGGGTCGTGGGCGTCGTCGCCGATCTTGCGGCGCAGCACCGAGACGTGCATGTCGAGCGTCTTGGTCGAGCCGTACCAGCTGTCCCAGACCTCGCGCATGAGCACCTCGCGCGGGACGACCCGTCCCTCCTCGCGCATGAGCACGCGCAGCAGGTCGAACTCCTTGGTCGTCAGCCGCACCTCCTCGTCGTGGAGGAAGACCCGACGGGCGTCGACGTCGATGCGCAGCGACCCGGGAGAGGGACGCAGCGGCGGCTCGGGGCCCCGGCGCAGCAGCGCCCGGACCCGGGCGAGCAGCTCCCCGAGGCGGAACGGCTTGGTGACGTAGTCGTCGGCGCCCGCGTCCAGCCCGACGACGGTGTCGATCTCGTCGGTGCGGGCGGTGAGCATGAGGACGGGGATGCCCACGCCGGCGTCCCGCAGCCCCCGGCAGACGGCGAGGCCGTCGAGCCGGGGCAGGCCCAGGTCGAGCACGAGCAGGTCGTAGACCCCGTTGCGGGACCCCTCGGCGAGGGCGGCGCGCCCGTCCTCAGCGACGGTCACCTCGTAGCCCTCCCGCCGGAAGGCCCGGGCCAGGGGTTCGGAGATGGCCGGGTCGTCCTCGGCCAGCAGCACCTTGGTGCTCACCTCGTCCTCCTCACGTGGTCCGGGGCCCGGTCGGTACCGGCGATACCGACCACACAGTATGCGCCCCCGTGCCTCTTCAACGTCCGGGCCACCGCGGCGCGCGCTTCTCGGCGAAGGCGGCGACACCCTCCTTGCGGTCCCCGCTGAAGGCGGTCGCCCGCCAGGCTCCGTCCTCGATCTCCAGGCCGGCGGCCAGGTCGACCCCCATGCCCAGGCGCATCGCGCGCTTGGCGTTGCGGACGGCCACCGGGGAGTTGCCCGCGATCTGCGCAGCGATCTCCAGGGCGCGGTCCCGGGCCGTGCCGGCCTCCACGAGCTCGTCGAGGACGCCCAGCCGGTGCGCCTCCTTCGCCGTCATCCGGCGGCCGGTGAAGATCATCGACGCGGCCCGCGACCAGCCGACCCTGCGGGTCACCAGCTGGGTCCCGCCGCCGCCCGGGACGACCCCGACGCCCACCTCCGGCAGGCCGACGGTCGCCTCCGTCCCGGCGACGACGAGGTCGCAGCTGAGCGCGATCTCCATACCTCCGCCGAGGGCGAAGCCCTCGACCGCCGCCACGGCCGGCATCGGCAGGTCGAGGACGGCGCGGTAGGCCTTCCGGGTGACGAGCCGGTGGTCCATCATCTGGGCGTCGCTGAAGCCGTTGCGCTCCTTGAGGTCGGCGCCGACGCAGAAGGCCCGCGGGGAGGTGCTGGTGACCACGACCGCCCGGACGTCCTCGTCCGCCGACAGCGCGGTCATCGTGGCCGTGATCTCGCGGGAGAAGTCGGTGCTGACGGCGTTCATCGACGCCGGGCGGTCCAGCGCCACCTCGACCACGTGACCGTCGTCTCCGTGCCGGGTGACCTGCAGCATCGTGGGTGCGTCCATGGCTGGCAGGGTAGCGTCCGGCCGCACCGGGCCGGTGCTCACCCGTCCCCCGGCGCGGGCCGGACGTGCGCGACGTCCCCCGCGTGGTGCACGGTCCGGCCCGCGGGCCCCTCCACCACGAGCGCCCCGTCCGCGTCCACGTCCACGGCCGTGCCCCCGGTGCGGCCGCCGTCGGGCCGGTGCACCACCACCGGCAGCCCGACCGTGACGCACCGCTGGAGGTATGCCGTGCGCACGGCCCCGGCCGCACCCCCGGCGAGCCGGGCGTGGAGGGAGCCCAGGTGGTGCAGGTACAGCGGCAGCAGGTCCTCCCGCGCCCCGGGGGGCAGCGGCGCACCACCGCGCGCCAGCCGCCAGGAGGTCGCCGTGGGCACGGGCAGCTCGTCCGGCCCGTGGTCCACGTTGAGACCGGCACCGAGGACCACCGTGCCGGCCCGGGCGTCGGCCACCTGGGCCAGGATCCCGGCGACCTTTCCCCAGTCCCGGCCGTCCCCGGTCGTCAGGACCGGATCCTGGTGCGGGGACGGGGCCCGCAGCACCGCGAGCACGTCGTTGGGCCACTTGAGGGCGGCCGGCACCGGCCAGCGGCTCCCGGCGAGGGCGCGGACGAGCGCGAGGCCGGCGGCGAGCGGGAGCCAGCCCATGACCTCGGGGGCCACGGCCGGCACCACGGCGCTGACCGCCAGCCCCCGGCCCGGCGGCGACTCCCACCGGCGCCCGCGCCGGCCCAGGCCCCCGGTCTGGTGGTCGGCGACGACCACCCGGCCGGGCCGGGGGTCGCTCAGCGCCTCGGTGTTGGTCGAGCCGATCGACTCGTGCCGCTCGGGCGCGGCCCATCGCACGACGGTCATGCGGTCAAGGGTAAGTTCGGACCCATGAGTGAGACCGTCAGCGCCGGACCGCCCGCCGACAGCAGCGGCGAGGGCCCGGACATGCGCACGACCGCCGGCCGGCTGGCCGACCTGCGGGCCCGGGTGGACGAGGCCGTGCACGCCGGGTCGGCCAAGGCCGTGGAGAAGCAGCACGCCCGTGGGAAGAAGACCGCCCGCGAACGGGTCGAGGCCCTCCTCGACGAGGGCAGCTTCACCGAGCTGGACGCCCTGGCGCGGCACCGCTCGACCGCGTTCGGGCAGGAGCGCAACCGGCCCTACGGGGACGGGGTGGTCACCGGCTACGGCACGGTCGACGGCCGTCCGGTCGCGGTCTTCTCCCAGGACTTCACCGTCTTCGGCGGGTCGCTGGGCGAGGTCTTCGGCGAGAAGATCGTCAAGGTCATGGACCTGGCGATGAAGATCGGCTGCCCGGTGATCGGGATCAACGACTCCGGCGGCGCCCGCATCCAGGAGGGCGTGGTCGCCCTGGGGCTCTACGCCGAGATCTTCCGCCGCAACGTCGACGCCTCCGGGGTCATTCCGCAGATCTCCCTGGTCATGGGCCCGTGCGCGGGCGGGGCGGTCTACTCCCCGGCGATCACCGACTTCGTGGTCATGGTCGACCAGACCTCGCACATGTTCATCACCGGCCCCGACGTCATCAAGACCGTCACCGGGGAGGACGTGACCTTCGAGGAGCTCGGCGGGGCGCGCACGCACAACTCGACCTCCGGCGTGGCGCACTACATGGCCAGCGACGAGGACGATGCGCTCGACTACGTCAAGGAGCTGCTGGGGTTCCTGCCGCAGAACAACCTCGAGGACCCGCCGGCCTTCGACGCCGACGTGGACGAGGAGGTCGACGAGCAGGACGAGGCCCTCAACACCCTGGTCCCCGACTCCCCCAACGTGCCCTACGACATCAGGACCGCGATCCAGACGGTGGTCGACGACGGCGACTTCCTGGAGGTCCAGGAGCTCTTCGCCCCCAACATCGTGGTCGGGTTCGGCCGGGTCGAGGGCCGGTCCGTCGGCGTCGTGGCCAACCAGCCGATGCAGCTGGCCGGGACCCTGGACATCGACGCCTCGGAGAAGGCCGCCCGGTTCGTGCGCACCTGCGACGCGTTCAACGTGCCCATCCTCACCTTCGTCGACGTCCCGGGCTTCCTGCCCGGGACCGACCAGGAGTTCGGCGGCATCATCCGGCGCGGGGCCAAGCTGCTCTACGCCTACGCCGAGGCCACCGTCCCGCTCGTCACGGTCATCACCCGCAAGGCCTACGGCGGCGCCTACGACGTCATGGGCTCCAAGCACCTCGGTGCCGACGTCAACCTGGCCTGGCCGACCGCGCAGATCGCCGTCATGGGCGCCCAGGGCGCGGCCAACATCCTCTACCGCCGCGAGCTGGCCAGGGTCGCCGCCGAGGGCGGGGACGTCGAGGCCGAGCGGCAGCGGCGCATCCAGGAGTACGAGGACACCCTCGCCAACCCCTACGTCGCGGCCGAGCGGGGCTACGTCGACGCGGTCATCGAGCCCTCCGAGACCCGGGTCCAGGTCGCCCGAGCGCTGCGCCACCTGCGCTCCAAGCGTTCCAACCGCGCGCCCCGCAAGCACGGGAACATCCCGCTGTGAGCGCCACGACCCCTGCGGAGGGCGCCGCGGCCGAGGGTTCGACCGCCGACGTGCCGGTGATCCGGGTGGAGCGGGGCAACCCCAGCCCCGAGCAGATCGCCGCACTGGCCGTGGTGCTCAGCGCCCTCGGCTCCGACGGCGGCGGGTCGGGCGGCGACGCCCGGCGCCGGACCCTGTGGACGGCCCGTTCCCGGTTCGCCCGCCCGCGGCCGGCGGTCGGCCCCGACGGGTGGAGGGCCTCGGCGCTGCCCCGCTGAGCGGCGGGTCGTTCAGCCCCGCGCGCGCAGGCGCGCGGCCAGCCGGTCGTGGTACATCCTCGGCAGGCAGCCGGCGGCCACCACCCTGGCGGCGGCCTCGTCGTCACCCATCGCTGCGGCGAAGGCCACCCGCATGTCGACGTCGTGGTCCGGCGGCTCCAGCACCTCGACCGCGTCGCCCGCACGCACCGTCCCGGGCGCGACGACGCGCAGGTAGACGCCGCACCGCCCCCGCTCGGTGAACCTCCTCAGCCAGCCCCGCTCCCCCAGGTGACCGGCGAAGGTCGAGCAGGGCGTGCGCGCCACCGACACCTCGAGCACGACGTCGTCGCCGACCCTGATCCGCTGATTGACGAGCAGGGCCTCCAGGTCGATCCCCTCGGTGGTGAGGTTCTCGCCGAAGGTGCCGTCCGACAGCCCCCGGGAGAGCTCGCGCTCCCAGTGGTCCAGCTCCTCGCGGGCGTAGGCGTAGACGGCCTTGTGCGCGCCGCCGTGGTGCTGCTCGTCGCCCACGTGGTCGGCGACCACGCCGGGCCCGTCGCCGTAGGACGGGCCGGGGGCGAAGACCTCGATCGAGGGCACCGGTCGTTTGTCGATGCCCGTCGCGTAGGGCTTGCCGCCCGGCTCGGGCTTGGGACTGGCCAGGTTGGTCGAGCGGACGCGTGCGGGCATGGACGACACGGTATGCGGTGCCGGCACCTCCTGCGGCCCCCGCGCCACGGACGGGGTCAGCGGCGGCGGGCCACCGCGAACACCCGCCGGAAGGGCAGCACCACCCCCAGGGAGGTCCGGGGGTAGGCGAGGCGCAGGGCGGCGGCGAACTCCTCGACGAACCGCGCGCGCAGGTCCTCGGGCAGGGCCTCCAGGGTGGGCCTGGCACCGGTGGCGGACACCCAGGTGAGGACGGGGTCGGGGTCGCGGCCCTCGGGGTCCAGGACGTGGAGGTACGTCGTCTCCCACGCGTCCACCTCGGCACCGGCCCCGGCCAGCACCGCCAGGTAGTGCACGGGGTCGTGGGCGGCCGGTTCGGCGACCCCTGCCAGGTGCCGGGCGTAGTCCGGGCGGGCGGCGATCTCCCGGCGCAGGGTGTGGCTGGGCTCCCCGAAGTTGCCGGGGACGGACATGGCCAGGGCGCCTCCTGGCCGGACCCTGCGCAGCAGGGCCGGCAGCATCTCGAGGTGGCCGGGCACCCACTGCAGCGTCGCGGTCGTCACCAGCAGGTCCACCACCGGCCGGTCAACGGACGCCCACGCCCGCAGGTCCCCCACCTCGGCCGACGCACCGGCGGCGCGCGCGGCCTGGACCATCGCCGGACTGGCGTCGACCCCGGAGATCTCGGCGTGCGGCCACCGGCGGGCCATCGCGAGCAGTCCCCGCCCGGGACCGCAGCCGAGGTCGACCACCCGGGCGGGGGCGGTGTCCGGCACCCGCGCCAGCATCTCGACGAACGGCCGGTCCCGTTCATCGGCGAACCGCGAGTAGTGCTCCGGGTCCCAGTCCTGGCCCATCGGGGCAGGGTAGTGCCTGCCCTGCACCTCGTCGGTCCTGCGAGGTAGCGTCGGCCCGTGACGACGACCCCGCAGCAGACCCGTTCCTGGACCGACATCGACCGCCTCGCCGAGGCCCACCTGGACGCCTCGGTGGCCCTCAGCCCGCTCCTGGCGACCTACCTGGGCGTGCCCGGCGCCGACGACCGGGTCGACGACCTGTCGGTCGAGGGGCTCCGCGCCCGGCGCGACCTGTGCGCGGACACCCTGGAGCAGCTCGACCGGCTCGAGCCGCAGGACGACACCGACAAGGTCACGGCGGCCGCGCTGCGCGAGCGGCTGGGCCTGGAGGTGCAGTCGCTGGACCTTGTGCTGGACGGACGGGCCCCCGTCGAGCTCAGCGTCATCTCGGCCCCCGCCCTGGACCTGCGCGACGTCTTCGACCTGATGGCCAAGGACACCGAGGAGCACTGGCGCACCGTCGCCGCCCGTCTGGACAACGTCCCGCGGGCCCTGGAGCAGTACGCCTCGGCCCTGACCTGGTCGACCGAGCGCGGTCAGGTGGCCCCCCGCCGGCAGGTCGTCAAGGTGGCCGAGCAGTGCCGCGACCAGGCGGCCGACGGGACGAGCACCTACGACGCCCTCCTCGAGGAGGCGGCCGGGCAGTCCGAGGAGGTCCGCGGCCTGCTGGCCGCGGCCGCCACCTCGGCCAAGGCGGCCTTCGGCGCGCTGGCGACCTTCCTCGACGAGCTGGCGCCGCAGGCGCCGGAGTCCGACGCCTGCGGCCGCGAGCTCTACGCCCTGCGCTCCCGCAGCTTCCTCGGGGCGGCCATCGACCTGGAGGAGACCTACCGCTGGGGCCAGGAGGAGCTGGCCCGCATCACCCGGATGATGGCGGAGACGGCCGAGCAGATCCGGCCCGGCGCCTCGGTCGAGGAGGCCGTCCAGATCCTCGACGACGACCCGGCCTACCAGCTGGAGGGCACCGAGGCCCTGCGCGGGTGGATGCAGGTCAAGGCCGACGAGGCGGTCGCCGCGCTGGCCGGCAGCCACTTCGACGTCCCCGAGCCGGTCCGCCGCATCGAGTGCATGATCGCCCCCAGCCAGACGGGCGGGATCTACTACACCCCGCCCTCCGAGGACTTCTCCCGTCCCGGGCGGATGTGGTGGTCGGTGCCCAAGGGCGTGACCCGGTTCTCCACCTGGCGCGAGCTGACCACCGTCTACCACGAGGGGGTCCCCGGCCACCACCTGCAGATCGGTCAGACCGCCTACCGCTCCGACCTGCTCAACCGCTGGCGCCGGCTCGCCTCCATGACGTCCGGGCACGCCGAGGGATGGGCGCTCTACAGCGAGTGGTTGATGGCCGACCTGGGCTACATGGACGACCCCGGCGACCGCCTCGGCCTGCTCGACGGCCAGTCGCTGCGGGCCGCCCGCGTCGTGCTCGACATCGGCGTGCACTGCGGGTTCGAGGCCCCCGAGGAGGTCGACGGCGGCGAGTGGACCTACGACAAGGCCTGGGAGTTCCTCAACAACCACGTCCACATGGACGAGGGGTTCGTCCGGTTCGAGCTCGACCGCTACCTCGGCTGGCCGGGCCAGGCGCCCTCCTACAAGGTCGGCGAGCGCCTGTGGCTGGAGCTGCGCGACGAGGTGCGCCGCCGGGAGGGCGAGTCGTTCGACCTCAAGGCCTTCCACCGTCGGGCCCTCGACATCGGCGGCGTCGGGCTGGACACCCTGCGCGCGGCCGTCCTGGGCGAGCTGTGAGCGGGCCGGTGCCGCTGGTCCTGGCCTCCGCCTCCCCCGCCCGCCTCGCCTCGCTCACCAGCGCGGGGGTGGAGCCGGAGGTCGTCGTCTCGGGGGTGGACGAGGAGGCAGCGCTGGCCCGGGCCCAGGAGAGGCACGGCGTGCTCCCGCCCGCCGACGTCGCGCTCACCCTGGCGCGCGCCAAGTGCGAGGCGGTGGTGGGGCAGGAGGAGCCCGACTCCCTCGTCCTGGGTTGCGACTCGGTGCTCGAGCTGGACGGGCGGATGTACGGCAAGCCCGGGGACGCGGCCACGGCCACGGAACGGTGGCGGCTCATGCGTGGTCGCTCCGGGACGCTGCACACGGGCCACTGGGTGATCGACAACCGGGAGGGCGGGACGGGGGCGACCCTCGGCGCGACGGCCTCGACGGTGGTCCACTTCGCCGACCTGACCGACGAGGAGATCGAGGCCTACGTGGCGACGGGTGAACCGCTGACCGTCGCGGGGGCGTTCACCGTGGACGGCCTCGGAGGGCCCTACGTGCGTGGCATCGAGGGCGACTACCACGCGGTGGTCGGGGTCAGCCTGCCGCTGCTGCGCGAGCTGCTCGACGAGATCGGGGTGGCCTGGCACACGCTCCGCGGCTGAGGACCGCCCGCCGGCCGACCGGTGAGGGCCCGGCCTCCCGGTGAGACCCGGCTCGGCGCCGGCGGCAGGCGGGTGCCACCATGGGCCCAACACGTCGACAGGGAGGTCGGATGTCGGGCATGCGCAGGGTCGCCGTCGTCGGCGCCGGGATGGTCGGGCTGGCGACGGCCTGGCACCTGCAGGAGCACGGGGTGGACGTCACCGTGCTCGACCGCGAGGGGGTCGCTGCGGGCGCCTCCTGGGGCAACGCGGGGTGGCTGACCCCGGCGATCGCCACGCCGCTGCCCGAGCCGGCCGTGCTGCGCTACGGGGTCAGGGCGCTCGTCAACCCCGGGTCACCGGTCTACCTCCCGCCCCGGGCGGACCCTCGGCTGATCCGCTTCGTCGGGGGTTTCGTCCGGCACAGCACGATGGGCCGCTGGGAGAAGGCCATGCGGGCCCTGCTGCCCCTCAACGACCGGTCGCTGGACTCCTTCTCCCACCTGGTCCGGCACGGTGTCGACGGCACCGTCCACCAGGCCGACCCGCTCGTCGCCTGCTACACCGACGTCCGCAACGTCAAGGTGCTGCTGGACGAGTTCCGGCACATCGCCTCCGCCGGCGGTGAGGTGGACCACGAGCTCGTCTCCGGCGACGAGGCCCGCCGCCGTGAGCCGGCGGTCTCCGAGGCGGTGGAGGCGGCGGTGCTCATCCGTGGCCAGCGCTACCTGGACCCGGTCCGCTTCGTCGCCGCCCTGGCCGACGCCGTCCGGCAGCGGGGCGGCACCGTGGTGACGGGCGCCAAGGTCACCGACCTGGTCGACCGCGGCGGCGCGGTCGAGGTGCGCGCCCGCAGGACCGACGCCTCGGGGCGGGGCGGGCACACCGGTGGGCACACCGGGCAGGGCGGGGACGCCGGGCAGGGCGACGCAGCCCCCTACGACGCGGTGGTCGTCGCGACGGGGGCGTGGCTGGGCGACCTCGTGGCACCGTTCGGGGTGCGCCACGTCGTCCAGGCCGGCCGGGGCTACTCCTTCAGCGTCACCCCGGAGCGGATGCCGGCGGGCCCGCTCTACCTGCCCGAGGCTCGCGTCGCCCTCACGCCCCTCGGCGACCGCCTGCGGGTGGCGGGGATGATGGAGTTCCGCCGGCCCGACGAGCCCCTCGACACCCGCCGCATCCGGGCCATCGTCGACTCCGTCCGGCCGATGCTGCAGGGCATCCCGCTCGACGAGCGTCAGGACGAGTGGGTCGGGTCCCGCCCGGTCACCGCCGACGGGCTGCCGCTCGTGGGCCGCACGACCTCCGAGCGGGTCTTCGTCGCCGGGGGCCACGGCATGTGGGGGATCACCCTGGGGCCGGTCACGGGGCAGCTGCTCGCCGAGACGATCGTCGGCGGGTCGACCCCGCCCGAGCTGGCCCCGCTGGACCCGCTGCGGCGGGTCGACTGGACGCCGTCACGCCTCCGCCGGCGCCCGGCCCCCGGGGGCGGCCGACCGGTGCCGCCGGCTCAGGCGTCGTAGTCGATGGTCACCGTGTCCGACACCGGGTGCGACTGGCACGTGAGCCGGTAGCCGCGCTCGACCTCGTCGGGCTCCAGCGCGTAGTTGCGGTCCATCCGGACCTCGCCGTCGACGACCTTGGCCCGGCAGGTGCCGCAGACGCCGCCGGTGCAGGAGAACGGCGCGTCCGGCCGCTCCCGCAGGGTGGCGTCCAGGATCGACTCCGCCCGCGTCGACATGGGCACCGTCGTCGTCCGCCCGTCGAGGGTGACGGTCACGACGGCCTCCGGCGGGGCCCCCGGGTCGACCGGCTCGGCGACCGGCGGCGGCGCGATGCCGCCGCTGTCGTCGACGTGGAAGATCTCGTGGTGCACGTGCTCGGGCGGCACCTCCCGCTCGGCCAGGACGGTGCGGGCGGCCTCGACCATGCCGAAGGGCCCGCAGAGGTACCACTCGTCCACCTCGTCCTCGGGGACGAACGTGGCCAACATCGTCTCCAGCTTGTCCCGGTCGATCCGGCCGGTGAACAGCTCGAGGTCCTGCCGCTCCCGGGAGAGCACGGTGAAGAGGCTGAACCGGCCGGGGAAGCGGTTCTTCAGCTCCATGAGCTCCTCGAGGAACATGATCGAGTCGGTGCGCCGGTTGCCGAAGATCAACGTGGCGCGGGAGTGCGGTTCCTCCTCCAGCGCCGTGGTCAGCAGCGACAGCACCGGGGTGATGCCCGAGCCGGCGGCGACCGCCACGTGGTGCCGGGCGGCCGTCGGGTCGGTCGGGCACACGAACGAGCCGAGCGGGCTCATCACCTGCAGGGTGTCCCCGGGCTGCACGTGCTCGTTGAGCCAGGTGGACATCACCCCGCCGGGGACGCGGGCGGAGGCCACCCGGACCTCGCCGCGTCGGCGGGACTCGCCGCGGGAGATGCAGCACGAGTAGGACCGCCGCACGTCCTGCCCGTCGACGGTCGCCCGCACGGTCAGGTGCTGCCCGGGCTCGAAGTCGAACTCCTCGCGCAGCTCCTCGGGCACGGCGAAGCTGATCGCGACGGCGTCGTCGGTGAGCCGGTCGACCCGGGTGACGGTCAGGTCGTGGAAGGTGGCACGCCGACGGGTCGGCTGCTGCAGGAGGGACACGCAGGCTCCTAGAGGGTCTTGAACTCGTCGAACGGCTCGCGACAGGCCAGGCAACGCCGCAGGGCCTTGCAGGCGGTCGACCCGAAGCGGGCCACCTCCTCGGTGTCGGTCGACCCGCACCGGGGGCAGGCGACCTGGCGCACGGACAGCCCGACGGGCACCGGTCCGTGCGCCCGCTGGCCGGTGGGCGGGGCGATGCCGAAGCGCAGGAGCTGCTCGCGGCCCCGCTCGCTCATCCAGTCGGTCGTCCAGGCCGGCGAGAGCCGGGTGACCACCTCGACGGGGACGCCGGCGCGCCGGCCGGCGGCGACCACGTCCTCCTCCATGACCCGCATCGCGGGGCACCCGGAGTAGGTGGGGGTGATCGTCACCCGCAGCCCCGGGCCCTCGGGGGTGTCCACGCGCTCGACCTCCCGGACGACGCCCAGGTCGTCGATGGTGATGACCGGGATCTCGGGGTCGGGCACGGCGCGGACGGCCCGTTCGACCTCGTCGAGGTCCGGGCGGCCGGTGCCGGTGCCGGTGCCGGTGCCGGTGCCGGTGCCGGTGCGAGACGTCATACCCGCGGCGCCTCCCCTCACCAGGTGGCGCCGGGGTGGCTGCGCGCGATGTGCTGCATCTCGGCCAGGAGGTAGCCCATGGCCTCGGAGTGCAGGCCTTCCCGTCCTCCGCGGGCGTGCCAGCGGGGGGCGTCGGGCACGGTCAGCGTGGCGCGGGCCAGCACGTCGTGCACGGCGGTGGTCACCGGCTCGACCAGGGTGGAGGGCAGGACGCCGATCCCCTGGTCCGCGGCCCACCGGGCGGCGTCGTGGTCCTCGCCCAGCTCGGCGACGTAGGGCTGGACCGCCTCGAGCGCCGCCTGCATGCGGGCGTGGCTCTCCTCGGTGCCGTCGCCGAGCCGCAGCACCCACTGGGTGGCGTGGTCGCGGTGGTAGTCGACCTCCTTGACCGCCTTGCGGGCCACGCCGGCGAGGGTCTCGTCGGCGGAGTCGACCAGGCGGGCGTAGAGCTCGGCCTGGTAGGTCGAGAACCACAGCAACCGGGCCATCTCGTGCGCGAAGTCGCCGCGCGGCTGCTCGACGAGCTGCACGTTGCGGAACTCCCGCTCGTCCCGCAGCATCGCCAGCGCGTCCTCGTCCCGGGGCGGGTCCGCGCCCTCGACCTCGCCGGCCCGGGTCAGCAGCGCCCGCGCCTGGCCGAGCAGGTCCAGGCCCACGTTGCCCAGGGCCATGTCCTCCTCGATCTGGGGGGCGTGGGTGAGCCACTCCCCCAGCCGCTGGGCGTAGATCAGCGCGTCGTCGCCCAGCCCCAGCAGGTAGGCGGTGTGCAGGCCGGTCACAGGTACTCCACGTCCTCGGGCACGTCGTAGAACGTCGGGTGCCGGTAGACCTTGTCGGCGGCGGGGTCGAAGAAGCTGTCGCGCTCGTCGGGGCTGGAGGCGGTGATGTCCTCGGAGGCCACGACCCAGATCGAGACGCCCTCCTGCCGGCGGGTGTAGAGGTCCCGGGCGTTGCGCAGGGCCATCTCGGCGTCGGGGGCGTGCAGGGACCCCACGTGCCCGTGGGACAGGCCGCGCCGGGCCCGCACGAAGACCTCCCACAGGGGCCAGGTCGAGCTCATGCCACCGCCCCCTGGGCCGCCCGGGCGACGACCTTCTCGGCGTGGGCGGCGGCGGCCTCCCGGACCCAGGCACCGTCCTCGTGGGCGGCGACCCGGGTGGCGATCCGCTGGGCGTTGCAGGGTCCGTCGCCCTTGAGCACCCGCCAGAACTCGTCCCAGTCGATCTGACCGAAGTCCCAGTGTCCCCGCTCCTCGTTCCAGCGCAGGTCCGGGTCGGGCAGGGTGATGCCGAGCTTGTGCGCCTGGGGGACGGTCATGTCGACGAACTTCTGGCGCAGGTCGTCGTTGGTGAACCGCTTGATGCCCCACGCCATCGACTGGGCGGTGTGGCCCTCGGTGGCCTTCTCGCCCGAGTCCGGCGGCCCGAACATCATCAGGGCCGGCCACCACCAGCGGTCCGCGGCGTCCTGCAGCATCGCGCGCTGGGCGTCGGTCCCCTTGGACAACGTCCAGAGGATCTCGAAGCCCTGCCGCTGGTGGAAGGACTCCTCCTTGCACACCCGGACCATCGCGCGGGCGTAGGGGCCGTAGGAGCAGCGGCACAGCGGCACCTGGTTCATGATCGCCGCGCCGTCGACGAGCCAGCCGATCGCGCCCACGTCGGCCCAGGTCAGGGTGGGGTAGTTGAAGATGGAGGAGTACTTCTGCTGCCCGGAGTGCAGCTTGTCGAGCAGCTCGGACCGGTCCACGCCGAGGGTCTCGGCCGCCGAGTAGAGGTAGAGCCCGTGCCCGGCCTCGTCCTGCACCTTGGCCATGAGGATCGCCTTGCGGCGCAGGCTGGGGGCCCGGCTGATCCAGTTGCCCTCCGGCTGCATCCCGATGATCTCCGAGTGCGCGTGCTGGGCGATCTGCCGGATCAGCGTCTTGCGGTAGGCCTCCGGCATGGCGTCGCGCGGCTCGATCCGCTGGTCGTCGGCCACGAGCCGGTCGAAGTAGGCCATGTGCTCGGCCAGCGCCTGCTGGTAGTCCTCGGTCTCGGTGGCGTTCAGCGGCGCCTGCTGGTCGGCGCCCTCGCCGAAGTCGTTGCCGTACATGCCTCCAGTGTGCCAGAGATCACCCCCGGCCCTGTGACAGATGTTCCGTCGCCCGCCGGGATCGGTGTCATACCGGGCCCGGGGCCGGGGGCCTGTCCCCGGCAGGTGGGAGACTGTGCCCGATGACTTCCCAGGACCCTCCCCCCGACCTGCCGCACGCCCACGGCCACGGCCACGGCGCCCCCGGGCCGCTGGCCGACGCCGCCGTGCGCACCGCCCGCCCCAGCGACGCCCCCGCGGTCGGGCTGGTCCAGGCCTTCGTCTGGCAGCACGAGCTGCGCGACCTGCTCTCGGCGGAGGTGCTGGACGCGCTCACCGGCCCGCGCTTCGCGGGGGTATGGCGTCGCTCGCTCGAGTCGCCCCCGTCGCCGCGCCACCGGCTGCTCGTGGCCACGGCCGGCCCCCAGGTCGTCGGCTACGTCGCGGTCGGCCCGGCGGAGGACGAGCCCGGCCACGAGCCGGACCGGACCGGCACGGTGCTGGAGGGCGGCGTCCACCCCGAGGCCCGACGGGCCGGGCACGGGTCCCGCCTGCTCAACGCGGCCGTGGACACCCTGCGGGCGGGGTCGGACGACCTGGAGGCCGTGGTCGCCTGGGTCCTGGCCGACGCGGGCGGCACCCGCGCCTTCCTGCAGGGCGCCGGGTTCGCCCCGGACGGCGCCTGGCGCGACCGGGTCGTCGACGACGACGGACGCACGGCCCGCGAGGTGCGCCTGGTGGCGGGGCTGTGACGGCGGGCCCCACGGCATACCCCCTCCCCTGGTGGCGCACGCCTGCCGCCCGGCAGGGGCTGGCCGTGGGGCTGGTCGGGCTCTACGGGGTCAGCGCCGGGGCACTGGGGGTGGCCGCCGGGCTGAGCGTGTGGCAGACCGTCCTGACCTCCCTGCTCATCTTCAGCGGGGGCTCGCAGTTCGCCCTCTACGGGGTGCTCGGCTCCGGCGGAGGGGCGGCGGCGGCCGTGGCCACCTCCACCCTGCTGGGCCTGCGCAACGGCTTCTACGGCCTGGAGCTGTCCCGGGTCCTGCGGCCGGGCCCGCTCGTGCGCCCGCTCACCGCCCACCTGACGATCGACGAGTCGACGGCCGTGGCCCTGGCGCAGGACACCCGCGAGCAGGCGCGGGTGGGGTTCTTCACGACCGGGGTGACGCTGTTCGTCGTCTGGCAGGGCACGACGCTGCTGGGGGCGCTGGCCGGGGAGGCGATGGGCGACCCCCGGGCCTACGGTCTCGACGCCGCGGCCGCCGCCGCCTTCGTCGCGCTCGTCTGGCCGCGGCTGGTGGGCCGCGGGCCCGGCGGACGGACCGGGCCGCTGGCCGCCGCCGTGCTGGCCATGGTCCTGACGCTGGTCAGCGCACCGTTCGTGCCGACCGGTGTCGAGGTGCTCGTGGGGGCCACCGCGGCCCTCGTCGTCGGGCTGCCCCGTCGAGGTGGCCGCGAGGACGACCCGGGGCCGCCGCTGCCGGTGACCCGCGACGCGACGCCGGGACGGCACGGCGGGCCGCACGACGGCCACGTGGCGGAGGAGCTGCCGTGACGCTGTGGATCACCGTGCTGGCGGCCGGCGCCCTGGCCTACGGGCTCAAGCTGGGGGGCTACCTGGTGCCCGAGCGGGTGCTGGAGGTGCCGTGGATCGACCGGGTCGTCCCGCTGCTGACGGTCGCGCTGCTCAGCTCGCTGATCATCACCCAGGGGTTCCTCGCCGACGGGGTGCCCACCCTCGACGCGCGCGCCGCCGGGGTGGGGGTGGCGGTGGTCCTGCTGGTGCTGCGGGCCCCGTTCCTCGTGGTCGTGGCCCTCGCCGCGGTCACGGCCGCCCTGGTGCGGCTGTGGACCTGACCCGCGTCGTCGCGCCGCGAGGGACCCCTGCGCCGGGGCGCGGCCGGGTCGTCGCCGTCGACGTCGCCCGGGCGCTGGCCCTGCTCGGCATGTTCGCCGCCCACCTCGTCCCGGCCCGGGACCCGAGGTCCGCCCGCGGGGTCGACCCGCTGTTCGAGCTGGTCGCGGGCCGCTCGTCGGCGTTGTTCGCCGTGCTCGCGGGGGTGGGCATCGGCCTGGCCACCCGGGACGTGCTGTGCGGCGTCTCCGGCCACCGGCGGCGGCTGCTCGTCCGGGCGCTGCTCGTCGCGGTGCTGGGGCTGTGGCTGGGCCTGTTCGGCTCCGGCCTGGCGGTCATCCTCACCTTCTACGGGGTCCTGTTCTGCTGCGCGCTGCCGGTGCTGCACTGGGGCCCGGGCCGGCTGGCCGCGCTGGCCGTCGGCTGGGGCCTGCTCTCCCCCGTGGTCAGCCTCCTGCTGCGCCGCGAGCTGGGCCCGCCCCAGCCGGTCGTGCCCTCGCTGGTGTCCCTGACCGAGCCGGTCGTGCTGGCGCGCGAGCTGCTGCTCACCGGCTACTACCCCGTGCTGACCTGGGCGACCTACCTGTTCGTGGGCCTGGCGGTGGGCCGTCTGGACCTGCGCCGGGCGGCCTGGGGGCCGAGGCTGGCGCTCGTCGGGGCGTGGACGGCCGCGCTCGCCCTCGCCGTCTCGGCCGGCCTCACCCGCGCCGAGGGTCCGCGTGCCGACCTGGTGGCCAGCTGGTGGCGGCCGGGCACCCCCTGGCCCGAGCTGGTGGTGGAGCTCCGGCGCGGGATGTACGGCGTGCACCCGACCGGCTCGCCCTGGTGGCTGGGCGTGTGGTCGCCGCACAGCGGCAGCGTCGCGGACCTGGCCCACACGGCCGGCACGGCGCTGCTCGTCCTGGGGCTGGTGCTCGTGCTCGTCCGACTCCTGCCCCGCGCGCCGTGGGTGGTCCTCGCGGGTGCGGGTTCGACGACGCTGACGCTCTACACCACCCACGTGCTCGTCATGGCCAGCCCGCTGGGCGTGGGCGGACCCGGGGCACTGGCCCTGCACGCCCTGGCCGCCCTCGTGGTGGGTGCGGCCCTCGCGCGGGCCGGGGTCCGCGGCCCGCTGGAGGCCGGGGTCGCCGCCCTCACCCGGCAGGTTCCCCTCCGCTGACCCGGCCGGCTGTCATGCTGGGCCGGTGAGGTTCACCGTCGACCCGGGGATCCGGACCCCGGTCTTCCAGCAGCTCTGCGACCAGGTGGTCGGATCGGTCCGGGAAGGGCTGCTCCTGCCCGGGACCCGGCTGCCGACCGTGCGCCGGCTCGCCGCCGACCTCGGCGTCGCGGCCAACACCGTCGCCAAGGCCTACCGCCAGCTCGAGGCGGAGGGACACGTGGAGACCCGGGGTCGGAACGGCACCGTCGTGCTCGCCCCTCCCGGGAGCGGGGCGGGCGCGGAGCTCGACGCGGCCGCCGCCCGGTTCGTCCGCGAGGCCCGGAGCGGCGGTCTCGGCCTCGAGGAGGCCGTAGGCGTGCTGCGCGCCCGGTGGTGAGCCGGGGCCGCCCCCGTTCACCTTTCGTTCACCTGACCGGCAGCCTCCGACGGGCCGCCCACCGGCCAGGACGCGCCGTCGAACCCCTTGCCGTCTATCTTCCGTTCATCTTTTCATGTACGGTAGGTGAACAGAAGATGAACGAGCCTGGTCGACGACGACCGGCAGGAGGTGGGAACCATGACCCAGGTACGACAGCTGCGCAGGACACCCGGCACGGCCTTGATGTCGTGGGTCCCCGTGACCGACGCGCACGGCCGCACCCGGATGGAGATGCGCTGGCACGTCGGTGAGGCGGCGCGGGTCGACCGCGCCCCGCGCACCACGCGCTCGGCCGCCTGAGGCGGCCCACGGACCACGGCACGACGAAGGGCGGGCCCGGACGATTCGTCCGGGCCCGCCCTCTGTCGTTCAGGCGGGAGGGTCAGCTCTCGGAGGAGCCGCCCTCGGACTCGCCGCCACCCTCACCGGTGCCGTTGCCACCGCGTCCGCGGCCGCCACGACGGCGACGCTGACGCCGGGGGCGGTCGCCGCCCTCGCCGTCGGCGGAGGACCCGCCCGCGTCACCGGCTCCGGCCTGGTCGTCCGACTCCGCTCCGTCCGCGTCCTGCGCGGCCGGGGCGTCGGCCACGGGGGCCTCGGTCTCGGCGCCCGGCAGCTGCGGGGCCTCGGCCTCGGCGGCGGCCGTGGTGGTCTGCTCGGCCCCCGACGCGCCCGCGTCCGCTCCGGTGCCCTCGGCGTCCTCGGCGACGACGGCCGCGAGGGAGAGCTTGCCGCGCGGGTCGATCTCCTTGAGCTCCACCTGGACCTTCTGGCCCACGGACAGCACGTCCTCCACGGCGTCGATGCGCCGGCCGCCGACGAGCTTGCGGATCTCGGAGATGTGCAGCAGCCCGTCCTTGCCGGGGAGCAGGGAGATGAACGCCCCGAAGGTCGTGGTCTTGACCACGGTCCCCAGGAAGCGCTCGCCCACCTCGGGCATCTGCGGGTTGGCGATCGCGTTGACCGCGGCCCGGGCCGCCTCGGCCGACGGGCCGTCGGTCGCGCCGATGTAGACGGTGCCGTCGTCCTCGATCGAGATGTCGGCGCCGGTGTCCTCCTGGATCTGGTTGATCATCTTGCCCTTCGGGCCGATGACCTCGCCGATCTTGTCGACCGGGACCTTGACCGAGATGACGCGCGGGGCGTAGGGGCTCATCTCGTCCGGGGCGTCGATGGCCTCGTTCATCACGTCGAGGATGTGCAACCGGGCGTCGCGCGCCTGGGTCAGCGCACCGCCGAGCACGTCGGCGGGGATGCCGTCGAGCTTGGTGTCCAGCTGGATCGCGGTGACGAACTCCTTGGTGCCGGCGACCTTGAAGTCCATGTCGCCGAAGGCGTCCTCGGCGCCGAGGATGTCGGTCAGCGCGGCGTAGCGCATCTGGCCGTCCACCTCCGCCGACACCAGGCCCATCGCGATGCCCGCGACCGGGGCGCGCAGCGGCACACCGGCGTTGAGCAGCGACATCGTGGACGCGCAGACCGAGCCCATCGAGGTCGACCCGTTGGAGCCGAGCGCCTCGGACACCTGGCGGATGGCGTAGGGGAACTCCTCGCGGGTCGGCAGGACCGGCATGAGGGCACGCTCGGCGAGCGCACCGTGCCCGATCTCCCGACGCTTCGGGGAGCCCACGCGCCCGGTCTCACCGGTGCTGTAGGGCGGGAAGTTGTAGTTGTGCATGTAGCGCTTGCGGCTCACCGGCGAGAGGGTGTCCAACTGCTGCTCCATCCGGAGCATGTTCAGCGTGGTGACGCCCATGATCTGGGTCTCGCCCCGCTCGAAGATGGCCGAGCCGTGCGCCCGCGGGATGACCTCGACCTCGGCGCTGAGCGCGCGGATGTCCCGCAGGCCACGCCCGTCGATGCGGACCTCGTCGCGCAGGATGCGCTCGCGGATGAGCTTCTTCTGCACGGCGCGGTAGGCGGCGTTCAGCTCCTTGTCGCGGCCGGCGAAGGGCGCCTCCTCGGTCACGTCGCTGTCGCCGGCGGCGTCCCAGTGCAGGCCCAGGAGCTTGCTCTTCATCGCGATCTTGATCTCGTCGATGCGGGCCTCGCGCTCCTGCTTGCCGGAGATCTGCAGCGCCTCGGCGAGGTCGGCCGCGGTGGCCTCCTCGACGGCGGCGTACGCGTCGTCCTCGTAGTCGAGGAAGCGCGGGAACTCCTGGACCTCCTTGGCGGAGCCGGCGGCCAGCTGGGCCTGGGCCTCGCACAGGGCCTTGATGAACGTCTTGGAGGCCTCCAGGCCCTCGGCGACGACCTCCTCGGTCGGGGCCTGCTTGCCCTCGTTCTTCACCAGGTCCCAGGTGGCGTCGGTCGACTCGGCCTCGACCATCATGATCGCGACGTCGTCGCCGACCACGCGACCGGCGACGACCATGTCGAAGGTCGACCGCTCGCTGTCGGAGAAGTTGGGGAAGGCGACCCACTGGCCGTCGATGAGCGAGACGCGGGTGGCGCCGATCGGGCCGCTGAAGGGCAGGCCCGAGATCTGCGTCGAGGCGCTCGCCGCGTTGATCGCCAGCACGTCGTACTGGTGGTCGGGGTTGAGCGACAGGACGGTGATGACGACCTGGACCTCGTTGCGCAGGCCCTTGGCGAAGGTCGGGCGCAGCGGGCGGTCGATGAGCCGGCAGGTGAGGATGGCGTCGGTCGACGGCCGGCCCTCACGCCGGAAGAAGCTGCCCGGGATCTTGCCCGCGGCATACATGCGCTCCTCGACGTCCACCGTGAGCGGGAAGAAGTCGAAGTGGTCCTTGGGGTACCTGCCCGCCGTCGTGGTCGACAGGAGCATGGTGTCGTCGTCGAGGTAGGCGGTGACGGAGCCGCCGGCCTGCCTGGCCAGACGCCCGGTCTCGAACCGGACGGTGCGGGTGCCGAAGCTGCCGTTGTCGATCGTGGCTTCGGCGAACGTGATCTCTGGACCCTCCATGGGCCCTCCTTTGCATCTCTTCCTCAGCACGGGACATCGTCGTTGTGCCCGGCTGTGTCCTTCTGGGTGGGGACGCGTCCCGCGTCCCCCGGGTCAGGCTAGCGAGAGCCCGGCCCTACGCAGGAGGAGCGGTCCCCGATCGATCGGGAACCGCTCCCCTGCGACGTTCAGCGGCGCAGGCCGAGGCGCTTGATCAGCGACCGGTAGCGCTCGATGTCGGTCTGCTCGAGGTAGCGCAGCAGACGCTTGCGCTTGCCGACGAGCAGCAGCAGACCCCGGCGGGAGTGGTGGTCGTGCTTGTGCTCGCGCGAGTGCTCGGTGAGCTCCTTGATGCGGTGCGTCAGCAGCGCGACCTGCACCTCGGGCGAGCCGGTGTCGCCCTCGGTCGTGGCGTACTCCTTGATGATCTCCTGCTTCGCGGCAGTCTCGTTCGCCATGGGCGACTCCTTCGTGTCGTTGCGCGGCGCAACCCGGGCCTGTTCACCGGGGCACTCTGGATCCGCGGCCGTCCTGACGGCATCGTTCAGGTTATCAGCGGGCCACGACGCCGCCCTAATCGTCCTAGGGTGGGCCGGTATGGAGCTGCTCCCCTTCCCGACGGACTGGCGGTCCGCGCTCGTCGTGGTCGCCCACCCCGACGACATCGAGTACGGCACCGCGGCGGCCGTCGCCGCCTGGACCGCGGCGGGCAAGGAGGTGACCTACCTGCTCGTCACCCGTGGCGAGGCCGGCATCGACACCATGCCGCCGGAGGAGGCCGCCGAGGTCCGGGAGCAGGAGGAGCGTGCCGGTGCCCGGGAGGTGGGCGTCGACGACGTGCGCTTCCTCGAGGGGTTCGCCGACGGCGTGCTCGTGGGCGGGCTGGAGCTGCGGCGCGCCCTGGCCCGGGAGATCCGGCGGGTCCGCCCCGACGTCGTCATCACGCAGACCTACGCCGACCGGTTCGCCGGCGGTGCGCTCAACCAGGCCGACCACCGGGTCGTGGGCCGGGAGGTGCTCGACGCGGTCGCCGCCGCCGGCAACCGGTGGATCTTCCGCGACCTGCTCCACGAGGGCCTGGACCCGTGGTCGGGGGTGCGCTGGCTCGGCTGGGTCGGCGCGGACGCCACCCACGCGCTCGACGTCACCGACCACTTCGAGGCGGCCGTCCGCTCGCTCGAGGCGCACCGGGAGTACAACGCCGCGCTCCCCGACGACTTCCCCGCGCCGCGGGAGCTGCTGACCATGATCCTGGGCGTCGACCACGGCGACGACGCAGCCACGGGGACCGCTGACGTCGCGGGGGACGGTGCCGACCGGCCCGCCCGCTACCGCTGGACCGTCGACCTCGTGGAGCGCTGACCGGGCCTCCGGGCCGGCTCAGGTGCGCCGCTGGCAGTTGCCGCACCAGAACAGGTTCCGGCCGGCGACCACCTTGTGGCGCACGGTCGCCCCGCAGCGCAGGCACGGCATCCCGGTCCGCTGGTATACCGCGAACTCGCGCGGCACGACCGGGGTCTCCCCGCGGCCCAGCGCGGCGACGGTGTCCTCGAGGACGTCGTCGAGGGTGATGATCGTGCCGGTCCGCACGCCCCAGGGCATCAGCCGGACCAGGTCGTCCCAGACCAGCTGCCAGGACGCGCGCTTGAGCGACCGGCCCGGGCGGAGCGGGTGCAGACGGTGCCGCCAGAGCACCTCGCACCGGTAGATGTTGCCCACCCCGGCCACCACGGTCTGGTCCATGAGCAGCTCGGCGAGGGACTTGCCCGAGCGGGAGATCCTCCGGTATGCCGCGTCCGCGGCCGTGCCGTCGTCGGGCTGCAGCGGGTCCGGCCCCTGACGTGCGACGAGGCGGTCGACCTCCTGCTCGTCGACGACCTGGCAGGCCATCGGGCCACGCAGGTCCGCGACATGGGACCCGTCCTCGATCCGGAGCCGGACCTCGCCGACGACCGGCGGGCCGGTCTCCCGGTGGGCCTCGGCGACCGGCAGGACGAACCACTTGCCGATGAGGCCGAGGTGCACGTAGAGGGTCCGTCCCTCCTCGAAGTCGACGAAGAGCAGCTTGCCGTGCGCCCAGGACCGCTCCAGCAGGGTGCCGTCGAGCAGCGCGGCGCCCTCGGCGAACCGTCCCTGCGGGCTGGTGACGTGCGGGGCGGCGCCGGCGAAGGCGGCGTCCAGGGCACCGGCCAGCCGGTGCAGCGTGTGTCCCTCGGGCATGCGCGCCATCCTCTCACCGGCGGGGCGCAGCCTCCGGCGTCCGACCCCGGGTGGCGACCCGCGGGTCAGGCGTCGGCCGAGACGACCTCGCCGGTGGTGGTGCTGACCCGGACCTCGACGTCGTCACCGCCGTCGGTGTCGTCCAGGGAGACCTCCCAGACCCAGGTGCCGTCCTCGTCGTCGAGCTCGACGCCGTCGAGCTGCCCGCCGACCTCCGCGACGGCCGTCTGGACCGCCTCGGCGAGCGGGACGGTGGCCGCGTCCAGGGCGGCCCGGTCCTCGTCGTCGAGGTCGTCGTCCTCGGTCCCGAGGACCTGACTGTCAGGTCCGACGGTCACCTCGACGGAGCGGTCCTCGAGGGCGACGTCGACCTCCCAGCCGCCGTCGCCGTCCTCGTCGTCGAGCTGGTATGCGGTGCCGCCCGCCTCCGTCTCGGCGACGTCGACGGCGGCGAGCCCCGAAGCCGTGGGGTCGAAGGAGCCGCCGGCGTCGGTGTCCTCGTCCGTCGCCCGGTCGTCGTCGGCGTCCTCCTCCGTCGGCGCGGGCGCCGGGACCGCGGACGGGCTGGTGTCCGCGGTCGGGCTGTCGGCCGTGTCGTCGGCGCCGCCGCAGGCGGCCAGCGTGAGCCCGAGGGCGAGGACCGTGGCCAGGGTGGTCGTCCGTGTCTTCCTCATGGCCCCATCATGCTCCTCCGGGATGAGACGTCCTCTCATCCGGCCGCCGCGAGGACCCGGGTCAGCCGGTGTTGCGCAGGCCGGCGGCCACGCCGTTGACGGTGGCCAGCAGCACCCGCTGGAGCTGCTGGGTCTGCTCCTCCGCGACCTCGCCGGCGGCGTCCTCCCGGAGGCGGCGCAGCAGCTCGACCTGCAGGTAGGAGATCGGGTCCAGGTAGTTGTCGCGCACGGCGAGGGTGCGCTTGAGCACCGGCTGGTCGTCGAGGAGGTCCTCCTCGCCGGTCAACGCCTTGAGCTCGGCCACGGTGAGCTCGAACTCGGCCCGGACCGTGTCGAAGACGTGGCGCAGCTCGGCGGGCACGAGCGTCTCGACGTAGTGGGCGGCGACGTCGAGGTCGGTCTTGGCCACCGTCATCTCCACGTTGGACAGCACCGCGGCGAAGAAGTGCCAGCGTCGCAGCATCTCGCCGAGCGTGTCGCCGTGCCCCGCCTCGCGGGCGGCCTTGAGGCCCGACCCCACGCCGAACCAGCCCGGGACGATCTGCCGCGTCTGGGTCCAGCCGAACACCCAGGGGATGGCCCGCAGCCCCTCCAGGCCGGCGCCGGTGTCGGGCCGCTTGGCCGGCCTAGAGCCGATGTTGAGCGCCCCCAGCTGGTCCACGGGGGTGGCGGCGACGAAGTAGGCGGGCAGGTCCGGGTCGTCGATGAGCCGCCGGTAGGCCGCGAACGCCGCGTCGCTGGCCACGTCCATGACGGCGCCGTAGCGCTCGCGCTCGTCGGCGGTCGTCCGCGGGTCGCGGTGCAGGGCCGAGGCGCGCAGCACCGCGGCCAGGGACAGCTCGAGGTTCTCCTTGGCCAGGGCGGGCAGGGAGTACTTGTCGGAGATGACCTCGCCCTGCTCGGTGAACTTGATCTCCCCCTCGAGGACCCCGTTGGGCTGGGCCAGGATCGCGTCGTAGGTGGGCCCGCCGCCCCGGCCGACCGACCCGCCGCGGCCGTGGAAGAGCCGCAGCCGCACGCCGTGCCGGGCGGCCACGTCGCGCAGCGCGCGCTGCGCCTGGTGGATCGCCCACTGGCTGGTCAGCACCCCGGCCTGCTTGTTGGAGTCGGAGTAGCCCAGCATGACCTCCTGCACGTCGCCGCGCAGGCGGACCAGCTCGCGGTAGGCGGGCGTGGACAGCAGGGTGTCGACGAGCTCGGCCGCGCCCCGGAGCTCGTCGATCGTCTCCAGCAGGGGCGCGAAGCCGACCCGGGCGAAGGCCCCCTCGCCGCCGCTGCCGCCCAGGTCGACCAGGCCGGCCTCCCGGGCCAGCACCGCCGGGGCCAGCACGTCGTCGGGACCCTGGGTCATCGAGACGATGTAGGTCTCCACGACCTCCTCGCCGTAGGTCGCGACCGCGTGCCGGATCTCGTCGAAGATCGCCAGCACCGGACCGCGCGGGGCCGCCCGGGTCAGCAGCGGCCGACGGGAGGCGAGCTCCTCGGCCAGGACCCGGGTGCGCCCGGGTCCGTCGAGCGCGGCATACCCCTCCTGCCCCGCGGCACCCACCGCGTCGAGCAGGGGACCGAGCTCGGCGTGGTGCTTCTCGGCGTGCTCGCGCACGTCAAGCGTGGCCAGGTGCAGCCCCGTCCCGGCGAGGGTCTGCGCGGCCCGGGCGACCCGCCCGTCGGCGACCAGGCCACCGCCGTGCGCCCGCAGCGAGTCGGCCACGACCTGCAGGTCGGCGACGAGCTCGTGGCCGTCGGCGTAGTCGCGGCCCGGCTCGTGCTCGGTCGCGCGGTCCAGGCGGGTGGCGGTGTTGAGCAGCTTGGCCCGCACGCAGGTGAGCTTGAGCCGGTAGGGCTCCTGGGCGTTGAGCTCGAGCACGCGCGGGTCCAGGCCGGGCAGGTGCTCCAGGTCCTCCTCGAGGGACGCGGTGAGCTCCGGGGCGACCTCGACGATCTCGGTCGAGGAGGACAGCTGGGAGATGAGCACGTCGACGAGCGCCAGCGCGACGTTGACGGCGTGCCGCCCCTGCAGGTGCAGGATCTCGCGGGTCACCTCGGGGGTGACGAACGGGTTGCCGTCGCGGTCGCCGCCGATCCAGGAGCCGAAGCGCAGCGGCGGACGGGTGACGTCGACCTCGACCCCGTGCTCGGCCAGCAGGTCCCCCAGGTCCCCCAGCAGGTCGGGCATGGTCGCGGTGAGCACCTCGTCCAGGTAGTACATCGCGTTGCGGGCCTCGTCCATCGGCGTGGGCCGCGTCTGCCGGAGCTCGTCGGTCTGCCAGATGAGGTCGACCAGCTCGGCGAGGTCACGGTCCTGCCGGCGACGGGCGACGGTGTCCGGCTCGGTGGGCACGGCGAGGACGTCGGCCAGGTGGCGGATCTTGGTGAGCACGCTGCGCCGGGACGCCTCGGTCGGGTGGGCGGTGAAGACGGGGCGCACGTCGAGCTCGGCGACGGTGTCGGCCAGCAGCTGCGGTCCTCCGGCCTCGACGACGTCGCGCACCGCCGAGGTGAGCCAGCCGTCGGCCTCGGCCCGGGAGGTGAGGGTGCGCACGCGGTGCACCTGCTCGGCGGCGTTGGCCAGGTGGAAGTATGCCGAGAACGCGCGCACCAGCGCGCTGGCGCGCTCCAGGGGCAGGTCGGCCAGGACGGCCCGGACCTGCTCGGCCGCCCCCTCGTCGCCGGCCTTGCTGGCCTTGGTGGTGAGCCGGACCTGCTCGACGGCGTCCAGCAGCTCCTGCCCGTGGTGGCGCACGAGTGCCTGGCCCAGGAGGGTGGACACGCGCCGGACGTCGGCGCGCAGCTCGGGGCTGATGGGGTCGTGGAGGTCGGGCTGCTCGGTCACGCTGCCCGAGCCTACTGGCCGGGACCGACGGCGGCCGCCCGCAGGCCCGGACCGGGGGCCGGACTCAGGCGGCAAGGGCCCCGTCGGCGGCGGCGTCCGTCCGGGGGGCGCGGGCTCCCAGCCACCGCCGGACGGGGCAGGACGGGGTGGCGAACCAGCAGACGACGGCGGCCGGGGCGGCGACGGCCGCGGCCCCGCCGACCCACAGGCCGTAGGGCTGCGGCAGCTCCTGGGCCAGGATGAAGAAGGCCATCGCCAGGACGAACACGCCGAAGCCCTTGCGCAGGACCTGCTCGGGGATGATGCCGGCCAGGCGGGCCCCGACGAAGGAGCCGGCCACGGCGGCGGCGGTGACGCCCAGCACGAGCGGCCAGTCGAGCTGGACGGTGGTCAGGTAGCCGGCCAGCCCGGCGAAGGACTTCATCGCGATGACCAGCAGCGAGGTGGCCACGGCCACCGGCATGGACAGACCGCCGAGCAGCGCCAGGGCCGGGACGACGAGGAACCCGCCGCCGGCGCCGACGATGCCGGTGACCAGGCCGACCACGAGGCCCTCGACGATCACCTTGCCGACGGGCAGCTCGCCGGTGGTCGGCTCGCGGTCCACCTGGCGACGGCCGCGGATCATCGCCACGGCCGTCGCCAGCATCATGAGCGCGAACGCGATCATGAGGACCTGCCCGGGGACGTAGCCCCCCAGGATCCCGCCGGCGAAGGCACCGGCCATGCCAGCCGCGCCGAAGACCAGGCCGGTGCGCCACCGGACCCGCCCGTGCCGGGCGTGGGAGACCACGCTCACCGCGGAGGTGACGCCCACGACGAAGAGCGACGCCGCGATCGCCTCCTTGGCGTCCATCCCGGCCACGTAGGCCAGGATCGGGACGGTCAGGATGGAGCCTCCGCCGCCGAGCAGCCCGAGGGACACTCCGATGACGACGGACAGCAGCAGCGTGATCGCGAGGATGGCGGACACGGTTCCTCCTGGGGCAGGCTACCGGCGGGGGCGGGGCCGGTGGTGGTCGGGCGGGGTCGTCAGCCGAGGGTCGGCAGCTGGCCGATGGCCTCGTGGGCCGCCGGGTCCTGGGCGCCGCGGTTCCACGGCATCCTGGCCAGGGCCGCGCCCATGGCGCAGGTGTTGGTGGCGGCCGAGAAGGCCAGGCCGGCGCCGACGGCCCCGGCGACCATGCGCAGCTTGGGCGAGACCAGCTCGCCGGCCAGCAGGCCGGTGGTCACCAGGGTGCCGGCGACCATGCGCACCTGGCGGTCCATCGCCCAGCGCTGCTCGCCGCGGACGACGTCGCCGCCGGCGGCGGCGAAGGCGGGCGCACCGCCGTCGAGCACGAGCGCCGAGTCCATGCCGACCTCGTGCAGGCGCTGCCGGGCCTGCTCGGCGCGCACGCCGGAGTGGCAGACGAGCACGACGCGGCGGCCGACGCGCTGGGCGACGTCCTGGGTGTGCTCGGACAGCAGCTGGAGCGGCACGTTGTAGGAGCCGCGGATGTGCAGGGACTCGAACTCGGCGGCCGAGCGGACGTCGATGACGACGACGTCGTCGTGCCGGTCGAACCACGCCTTGAGGGTGTCGGCGTCGATGACGGTCGTGGTCTGGTCGGTGGTGGTGGTCACGAAGATCCTTCCGTGGGTCCGGGGACGGTGCCCCGGGTCGGGGTGTTCTGGGTGGTCACGTGCCGGACCCGGCCGGGAGCTGGTCCCGGCCGGGTCGGCGCGCAGGGGGGAGGTCCTCCGGGGTCAGCCGGCGACCGTGGCGCGGCGGGCCTGCTCGTCCAGCCAGCCCTGGTAGCTGCCCTCGAGCTCGACGACGTCGAACCCGGCGCGGCGCAGGGCGGAGGCGGCGACGCAGTTGCGCACGCCCGACTGGCAGAACGTCACGATGGTGCCGTCCTGGGGCAGCCGGTCCTGGTGCCAGAGCACGCGGCCGGCGGAGAGCTGCTCGGCGCCGGGGATCGTGCCCTCGCTGTGCTCGGTCCTGTTGCGCACGTCGAGCAGCAGCGCGCGCTCCAGGTCGTCGAGCTCGGCCGGCGAGACCGTCGCCGGCTTCTCCAGCGGCAGCCCCTCGAAGGAGGTCACGTAGCCGGTCACGTCGTCGACGCCGACCCGCACGAGGTGGTCCCAGATGCCCTGGGCCGTCTCCTGGTCGGGGGCGAGGAGGACGAGCGGTCGGGTGTCGGACTCGGGGTCGTAGGCCCAGCCGCCGTAGGTCGCGGCCTTGTCCGGGGCCGGGATCGCCAGCGCGCCGGGCACCGTGCCGCCGAGGATCTCCTCGACCGGCCGGGTGTCCACGAGGGTGATCGTGTCGCCCTCGAGCCCGGCACGGACGGCCTCCGCGGTCAGCTCGGCCAGCGGGGCCCGCTCGCCCATGACGGCCGGGCCGAGCTTGTTCTGCCGCTTCATCCGGCCGAAGTAGGCGTGCGCGTCGGGCTGCCCGTCGAGCAGCTCGTCGATGAAGCCCTGCTCGTCGTCGGTGGCCAGGTAGGGGGCCCACCAGGCGTACAGACGCTCGTAGCCGACCGTGGTCGAGGGCAGCGCGCCCAGGGCCTTGCCGCAGGCCGAGCCCGCGCCGTGCGCCGGGTAGACCTGGACGTGGTCGGGCAGGGTGAGGAACTTCTCCCGCAGGGACCGGAACAGCTGCCTGGCCCCCTCGAAGCGGGTGTCGACGCCGCCGGCGGCCTCGTCGAGCAGGTCCGGGCGACCCAGGTCGCCGGAGAAGACGAAGTCGCCGGAGAGCAGGTAGCCGGGCTGGTCGGTGAAGGCCCCGTCGGTGACGAGGAAGACCAGGTGCTCCGGGGTGTGGCCGGGGGTGTGCAGGGCCTTGACGGTGATGTTGCCGAGGGTGATGGTGTCGCCGTCGTGCAGACGGGTGCCCTCGAAGCCGTACTGCCAGTCCTCCCCGCCCTCGCCGGAGACGTAGACCTGGGCGCCGGTGGCGGCAGCCAGCTCACGGGTGCCGGACAGGTAGTCGGCGTGGATGTGGGTCTCGGCGACCGCCACGATGGTCATGCCGTTCTTGGCGGCCAGGTCGAGGTAGGTCTGGATGTCGCGACGGGCGTCGACGACGATGGCCTCGCCGCGGGCCTGGCAGCCGATGACGTAGCTGGCCTGGGAGAGGTCCTCGTCGTAGATGCGCTCGAGCAGCATGCGTTCACTCCTTGGAAGGGGGTGGGTGTGCGATGCGTCAAATATACCCCCAGGGGTATGCCGTCGCAAACCGTGGGACGCGTCACCCGTCGTCGCGCAGGCGCAGGGCCTCCCAGATCCGGCGGGCGGCCGGGGCCGCGGCGTCGCCGCCCAGGCCACCCTCCTCGACGAGGACCACGACGACGTGGCGGGGGTCCTCCACCGGTCCGTAGGAGGCGAACCAGCTGGTCGAGGTCTGCCCGACGACCTCCGCCGACCCGGTCTTGCCGGCGACCGGATAGTCCTCGTGCGGCCACCCGCGGAAGGCCTGCGCTGCGGTCCCGCGGACCGGCACCCGGGCGAGCCCCTCCCGCAGGACCGCCAGGTCGGCCGCCGGGACCGAGACCGCGCCGGTCCGCTCCGGCTCGACGGTCTCGAGCACCTCCCCGTCCGGAGTGGTGAGCGAGGCGCCCACCCGGGGGGCGACCAGCCGGCCCCCGTTGGCGACGGCCGCGTAGCCGACGGCCAGCTGGAGCGGGGTGACCGCCACGTCGCCCTGCCCGATCGAGAGGTTGGCCGCGTCGCCGGGGCGCCACTGCCAGCCGTCGGTGCAGCTCTCCCGGGCCAGCTGCTCCAGGAAGTCGCGGCGCTCGCGGTCGGACACCTCGGGGTAGCCGTCCTCGGCCCGGCGGCACGACTCCTCACGGGTCGCCTCCCAGTACTGCTGCTTCCAGGCCCGCGAGGGCAGGTTGCCCGTCGCCTCCCCCGGCAGGTCCACGCCGGTCGGCCGCCCGATCCCGAACCCGCGCGCGACGGCGAGGAACCGGTCGGCGGCGTCCGCGTCGAGGTCCTCCCCCGGGGCCGCCCCCAGCCCGCCGAGCTGCTGCCAGTGCTCGTAGGCCCAGCGGTAGAAGCTGGTGTCGCAGGAGACCTCGACCACCTCGGGCAGCGTCAGCCGGCCGAACTCCTCGGCCTGGTAGTTGGTGAACCGCTGGCCCGCGATGGTCACCGCCCCCGGGCAGGCGTGCCGGGCGTCGGCGTCGACCCCCGTCTGCAGGGCGGCGAGGAGGGTGAAGGCCTTGAAGGTCGACGCCGGCGGGAAGGTCCGCGCCAGCGTCCGGTCGACGAGGGGTGCGCCCTGCTCGGGGTCGACGAGCGCCTGGTAGTCCGCGGTGGACAGGTCGCGGGTCCACACGGACGGGTCGTAGGTCGGCCAGCTCGCCGCCGCGCGCACGGCCCCGTCCCGGGGGTCCATGACCACCGCGGCCGCCGAGCGGGCGGGGGCACCGTCCGCGCGGGCCTGCTCGACCGCGTCCGCCAGGGCCTGCTCGGCGGCCGCCTGGACGTCGACGTCCAGGTGGGTGCGCACGTCCGCCCCGGGCTCGGGGTCGGTGCGGGACAGCTGCTCGGTCACCACCCCGCGCGCGTCGACCGCGACCGTGACGGTGCCGGGGACCCCCCGCAGGGCCTCGTCGTAGGCGGCCTCCAGCCCGGCGCGGCCGACGCGGTCCTCCGGGGCGACCCGGCCGTCCGAGGCGTCCACCTCCTCCTGGGTCGGACGGCCCAGGTAGCCCAGCACGTGGGCCGCCCCGACGCCCTCCGGCGCGGGATGGTCGCGCAGCGGCAGCGTCTGCACCTCGACGCCGGGGAAGTCCTCGGGCCGTTCCAGGAGCGCCAGCGCCGCCACCGGGTCGACGTCGTGCGCGAGCGGGACGGGCTGGTAGGGGGACCCCGAGAAGCAGGCCGGGACGGGCGGTGCGTCGGCGGTCCCGCACAGGCGGGTCCGGCCCCACAGCTGGTCGGCCGGCAGGTCCAGCGCCCGGGCCACCTCGACGACCAGCCCCCGGCCCTCGTCCTCGGACCCCAGCAGCATCGCCGGGTCCACCGTGACCACCGTCGAGGGGGCGTTGCGGACCAGCGGGGTGCCGTCGGCCGCGAGGATCCGGCCACGGACCGCGGGGACGTGCACCTCACGGGTGCTGACCGCGGCTGCCTCGGCGGCCTCCTCCGGCGCCGCGAGCTGCAGCTGGGCCAGCCGCAGGAGCAGCACCAGGCCCATGAGCACGACGACGGCCCCGACCGCCCAGACGCCGGCCGTCGTCGGCGGGCGACGCACCCGGGGCGGGGCGACCTGGGGGCGGGGCACCGGGACCGTGGGCCGTCGCCGGCGGACGGGCCCCGGCAGCCGGCCGGGGGTGCTCACCGGGCCCTCCCGTCCTCGACCGGGGCCAGGCGCCGCTCGAGCGCCAGGAGGGCGGGGACGAGGAGGACCGCGGCCGCGGCGGTCCAGAGCCACGAGGAGAGCAGGTCCAGGGGCCGGGCGACGCCCGCACCGGCGGCGGCCGCCACCCCGCGGACCAGCGGCGGCACCGCGGCGGCGAGCACGGCGAGCAGCCACGGCACGACCGGCGACAGCCGCGTCCACGGCCGCAGCAGACCGACCAGCGCCCCGGCCGCGGCGAGCACCAGGGCGCTGGCCCCGGCGGGGGCGGCCCCGGGCGGCACCAGGTCGAGCAGCCAGCCGCCGGCGACGCCGACGAGCACCCCCGCGGCGGGCCCCCGCGTCAGGGCGGCCGCCGCGACGACGAGCACGACCAGGTCCGGCCGGGCCGTGCCGGCGGGCCAGCTCGAGGCCACGAGGGCGGCGACCACGAGCAGCACCGCCCGCACCGGGACCGCCAGCCCGCGCGGTCGGGCCGCCCGGGCGCCCCGGGCCTGGTCCGCCGTGGCGCTCACCGCGGACCTCCGCCGTCGGGGAGCACGACCGCGACGAGGTCCAGGGTGGCCGTGTCCACGTGCGGCCGCACCACCGCGGTGCGGCCCAGCTGCCCCCGGTCGGGGTCCACCGCCACGACGACCCCGAGCGGCACCCCGGCGACGTAGGGCCGGTCGTCCGGGCTACCGAGCGTGCTGACCTCGTCCCCGACGACCGGCGGGAGGTCGCCGAGGGCGGTGAGGGTGAGCCGACCGGGCTCGCGCGCGGGCAGCCCCGGAGGGGCGTCGACGGTGACGCTGCCCAGTGCGCCGTCGACGCCGTAGCGCACGCCGACGACGACGCCAGGGTCGCCCACGAGGAGCACGTCGGCCGAGGCGTCGGCGACCCGCAGGACCCGGCCGACCAGTCCGTCGGCGGACACCACCGTCAGGTCGGTCCCCACCCCGTCGTCGCGCCCGACGTCGACCGTCACGGTGCGCCCGCCGACCGGGGACGTGGCCGGGGAGAAGCCGACGACCCGGGCGGGCAGCAGCCGGTGGCCGTCGTCGACGACGCGGTCGTCCAGCTCGCCGAGCTGCTCGTGGCGCCGCACCTGCTCCCGCAGCCGGGCCACCTCGGCCGCGAGCGCGTCCCGCTCGGCCGTCAGGGTGCGGACCCGTCCCTCCTCGCCCGCCACCAGCTGCCGCACGGGCGCGGTCGCCCCGGCGACGACGTCGCGCACCGACTCCAGGGCCTGGGGCCGGGCGAGGTCGACGACGAGGGCCCCCGCGGTCAGCAGCGTCGCGGCGAGCGCGGTGGCCGGAAGGAGACGACCCGACCGCGGACGTGTCCCCTGCCCGGGCGCGCGCCTGCGGCGGCTCACGTGCCCGGGGCGCGGGCGAGCACCCGGCGCAGGACGGCGAGGTCGTCGACGCACGCCCCGGCACCACGCACGACGGCGTGCCGGGGCTCGTCGGCGACCCGGACGGGGACGCCCAGCTCGTGGCGCAGCCGCTCGGCCCAGCCGCGCAGCAGTGCACCGCCGCCGGTGAGCACGACCCCGGCGTCGACGAGGTCCCCGGCCAGCTCCGGCGGGCAGACGTCGAGCACCTGACGGACCACCTCGACGGTCTGCACCGTGACCGGTTCGACCATCCGGCGCACCTGCGTGCTGCCCAGCTCGACGGTGCGGGGCAGCCCCGTCCCCAGGTCGCGGCCGCGCACGCGGGTGGTGAGCTCGGTGGCCAGGGGCCACACCGAGCCCACGCGGTGGACGACGTCGGCCGCCGAGCGTTCGCCCAGGAGCAGGTCGTAGGTCTCGCGGACGCCGCGGACCACGGCCTCCTCCACCTCGTCGCCGCCGATCCGGGCGCTGCGCGCGTTGACGACGCCGCCGAGGCTGAGCACGGCCACGTCGGTGGTGCCGCCGCCGATGTCCACCACCATGGAGGCGTGCGCGTCCTCGACCGGCAGCCCGGCGCCGATGGCGGCGGCGACCACCTCCTCGACGACGTGCACCGAGCGGGCGCCGCACCGCAGGGCCGCGTCCTCCAGGGCGCGGCGCTCCACCCCGGTCACCGCCGACGGCACGCAGACCACGACCCGTGGCCGGACCAGCCGTCCGGGCCGGACCCGGTCGACGAAGTGGCGCAGCAGCTGCTCGGCGACCTCGGCGTCGGCGACGACGCCGTCGGAGAGGGGGCGGACCGTCAGCACGCCCTGGGGGGTGCGCCCGTGCATCCGCAGCGCGTCCTCGCCCGCGGCGACAAGCCGGCCGGTCGTGCCGTCGACGGCCGCGACGGTGGGCTCGTCGAGCACGACGCCCCGGCCCCGCACGTGGACCTGCGTCGTGGCCGTGCCCAGGTCGACCGCCAGGTCGCGCCCTGGCGCCCAGCGGCCCCGGGTCCGGACGGCGGGGTCGGCGGCGGGGGTCACCGTTGGATCGTAGACAGCGGGACCGCCGGACGGGTCGGCAGGCGTGGCCGGGTCGGCAGGCAGGGCCGGGTCAGGAGGCGTCGGGTCCGTCGAGGACCCGGACCGGACCGGCCACGGGGACCTGGGACTCCTTGGGCGCAGTGGCGCGGCAGGTGAGCCGGGCGGCGGGGCGGCGGTGCTCGCCGACCTCGACCTGGGCGCGGCGCCCGTCGGGCAGGCGCAGCGTCACCCGGTGGGCGGCGACCTCCTGCCCGGTCGGCTCCACCGCCGTGGCGTCCTCGACCGCGACCGAGCCCCACGGGAACGGCCCGAGCTGCTCGTGGACGGCGACCAGGGCGGCCTGCACGGCCCGGGGGTGGCCGGTGGCGCCGCGCAGGTGGGCGGTGTCCGGTCGACCGTCCAGGTGGGCCTGCACGACGTCGGCCGCCGTCGGGGTGTCCAGCCCGCCGTAGGTCGCGCCGTCGGGCAGCAGCACGACGTTGGCCGCGAACCGGTCGCCGCCGGTGTGCGTGCACTCCCACACCTGCTCGGGCCAGCGCCGGGCCAGGTCGAGGGCGACCGGGCGGCCGCGGAGGGCGCAGCACACGTCCTTGCGGCCGTGGGTACACACGAGGATCAGCCGGTCCTCGTCCGGGACGACGACACGACCGGCGTCGTCGGCCGCCTGCGCCGCGTGCAGCTCCTCGACCCGGTCGACCGCCCCGAGCAGCTCGGCCGGGTAGGCCCACGTCCCCCACGTCACCCGCCGGTCCGACGGCGCGGCGGGGTCGACCACGCACCAGGCGCGGGAGAGGCAGACGGCCGAGCTGTGCCGCCCGGGGCGCCGGATGAGCATGATCCGGGCCCCGGCGGCCTCGGCGCGGGCGGCGATCTCGGCCTTGAGGTCCTCGGGCAGGGACATGGACGGGAACCCGTCGAAGGCCCAGCCGCCCTCCTGCTCGACGAGCAGGAACCGCCGCTGCGGGGGCGCGGTGCCCAGCATCGGGTCGTGCCGCTCCCGGGCGGCGTCGCTGCAGCGCGCCCCGGACAGGTCGAGGTCGCTCAGGGCCTCGGACGCGGAGTCGCGCGCGGGGTCGGGCGGGGACGCGGGCACGGCCGGCTCAGCCCAGCCCGGGGAACCAGATGTCGATCTCGCGGGCGGCCGACTCCGGGGAGTCCGAGCCGTGCACGATGTTCTGCTGCACGCTGGTGCCCCAGTCCCGGCCCAGGTCTCCGCGGATCGTGCCGGGGGCGGCGGCGGTCGGGTCGGTGGCCCCGGCGAGGGACCGGAAACCGGCGATGCAGCCGTGCCCCTCGACGACGGCGGCGGCCACCGGGCCGGAGGACATGAACTCCAGCAGCGGCTCGTAGAACGGCTTGCCCTCGTGCTCGGCGTAGTGGGCGGCCAGCTGCTCCCGGGTCGGGGTGAGGACGGCGAGCGCCGTCAGCGCGTAGCCCTTGGCCTCGATCCGGCGCAGCACCTCGCCGGTGAGGCCGCGGCGGTAGCCGTCGGGCTTGACGAGGACGAGGGAGCGTTCGGTCTGCGGAGTCTCGGTCACGCGCCCAGCCTAACGGCGCGCACCGGCCGCCCCGGCCCCCCGTCAGGGCTGGAGGACGCCCGTCCCCAGGAGCGCGAAGAGCACGAGCGCCAGCACGATCCGGTAGACCATGAACGGGGTGAAGGTGTGCGTGGTGATGTATCGCATGAACCAGGCGATCACGGCATACCCCACCCCGAAGGCGATGAGGGTGGCCACGACGATCGGCCCCCAGGCGGTGCCCGACCCGACGGCGTCGCCGGTGAGGACCTTGACCAGCTGCAGACCGCCGGAGGCGAGCACGGCCGGGATCGCCAGCAGGAAGGAGTAGCGGGCGGCGGCCTCGCGGGTGTAGCCCATGAACAGGCCGCCGGCGATGGTGCCGCCGCTGCGGGAGACGCCGGGCACGAGGGCCAGCGCCTGCCAGAGGCCGAACGCCAGCCCGTGCCGCCAGGTCAGCTCGTGCAGCTCGCGTCGCTGCCTCCCGACCCGCTCGGCGGCCAGGATGACCAGGGCGAAGACGAGCAGCATGGTGGCGGTGATCCACAGGCTGCGCAGGCCGGTCTCGATCCGGTCCTGGAAGGCCAGCCCGAGGACGCTGATCGGCACGGTGCCGAGGATGACCCACCAGCCGAGCAGCGCGTCGGGGTCGTTGCGCGGGACCCGGCCCAGCAGCGACGCGGTCCACCGCTGCACGATCCGGACGATGTCGCGGCGGAAGTAGATGAGCACCGCCGCCTCGGTGCCCAGCTGGCTGATCGCGGTGAACGCCGCGCCCGGGTCGTCCACGCCCAGGAACCGCCCGGCGATGGAGACGTGGGCGCTGGAGGAGATCGGGAGGAACTCGGTCAGGCCCTGGACGAGGCCCAGGACGATCGCGGTCAGCAGGTCCACAGGTGCTCCTGGCGGGGTCGGTCGGGGCCGGACGAGGGGGTATGCGGCGCGCGCGCCGGTCGCGCGGACGGTGCGGCGGTCATCCCGCGGCGGTCCCCTCGAGCCCCGGGGCCTGCCCGGCCTCGGCGGCCCAGCGGGCCCGGTCGGCGTCGATCCGCTGACCCTGGGTCAGGCAGAGCCACCACAGCCCCCCGAAGAGCACGGCGACGACGGCCATCGCGGGCAGGACGAGGGCGCTGGCCAGGGTGAGCAGCTGGCAGGCCCAGCCCAGCCACACGCCCGCCCTGGAGCGCAGCGCCCCGGCGGCCACGAGGCACAGCAGCGCCAGCCCGATCCCGCCGCCCAGGAGGACGGCCGGGTCCGCGGGACGCGGGCCGCCGGTGACCCTGGCGAGCTGCCAGACCACGAGGGCTCCGAAGAAGACCGAGACCGCCTGGGCCAGCAGGGTCGCGCCGCACAGCCGGCGGGTCATCGGTCCGGGCACAGGGGGTCGCAGCAGGCCGGGTCGGGGGGAGGTCACCGGGAGATTCTCCCAGAGCCGGACGGGTGCCTCTCCACGGCGCACGGTCCGGACGGCGTCCAGGCGCTGGGGCCCGCGACGCGCAGGCCGTTGTCAGGCACACCCCCTACCCTGTGCACCGACAGCCCGACCCGCGCCGACCAGGAGCGACCACCGTGCCCAGACCAGACCGCAGCAGCTCTCCCGACCGCGCCGCCAAGGTGGCCAGGATCCAGCAGGCCACCGCCTCGGCCGAGCGTCGGCGCGGCGCCGTGATCTGGGGGTCGGCGGCCCTCGTGGTGGCGCTCATCGTGGGCGCGGTGACCTGGGCGATCGTCGGCGACCGGCTGCCCGTGCAGGCCTACGAGTACCAGGCGGCCGACCACACGACCGAGCCGGTGACCTACGAGGAGCAGCCACCGGTCGGCGGTCCGCACCACCCGGCCTGGTGGAACTGCGGCGTCTACGACGACCCGGTGCCGGCCGAGCACGCCGTGCACTCCCTGGAGCACGGGGCGGTCTGGCTGACCTACTCCCCCGACCTGCCCGCGGACCAGGTCGAGGTGCTCACGGACCTGGGCCGGCAGGACTACATGCTGGTCTCGCCCAACCCCGACCAGGACGCCGCCGTGGTCGCCACGGCCTGGGGCCACCAGATGACGCTGGAGGAGGCCGACCGGGGCGACCTGACGCGGTTCATCGGCGACTACAAGCAGGGCCCGCAGACCCCCGAGCCGGGCGCCGCCTGCACCGGCGGCACGACCGAGGACCTGGTGGCCGGGTCGTGACGGCGTCGGACGGCGGCCGGGGGACCGTGGGCGAGGGCCGGGCGGCGGCCCGTGAGCGGTGGCGCACCTTCGGGGCGCCGGCCCTGGCCGCGGTCACCGTGGCGGCCCTGTGCCTGGGGGTGCTCCTGGGATGGCTGGCCTTCGGCGCCGGCCGGCCCGGCGAGGACAGCGCCGAGGCCGGGTTCGCCCGGGACATGAGCGAGCACCACGCCCAGGCGGTGCAGATGTCGCAGCTGGTGATGCAGCGCACCGAGGACGAGGACGTGCGCCGCCTGGCGGTCGACATCGACAACAACCAGAACTTCGAGCGCGGCATGATGGCCGGCTGGCTGGCGCAGTGGGACCTGCCCCGGGCGCGGCCGGGCGAGCGGATGGACTGGATGGCCGGGCACGGCGACGGTCACGACGTGACCGACCTGCCGGCCGGGGTCCCGATGCCGGGGATGGCCTCCCCCAGCGAGATCGAGGAGCTCACCCGGGCGCGGGGGCGGGAGGCCGAGGTGCTCTACCTGCAGCTGATGACCACCCACCACATCGCCGGCGTGGAGATGGCGCAGGCCGCCCTCGACCTGGCCTCGGACGAGGACGTGCGGGCCGCCGCGCAGCGGATGGTCGACGCCCAGGCGGGCGAGGTCGCGCTGATGGCCCGGATGCTGGCCGAGCGGGACGCCGAGCCGCGCGAGGACGTCTCCGCCTGGTTGGCGGGCGCCGAGGGCGGTGCGGCGGAGCAGGACGGCGGCGGAGACGGGGCCACCGAGGACCCCGACCACGGCGGGGACCACTGACCCCGCGGCCGCGCCGGGTCGGCCCGGCTCAGCTGCTCCCGGCTCAGCTGCTGGTGACGCCCAGGAGCTCGCGCACCTCCGCGGCGGTCGTCACCGACCCGGTGGCCAGCACCGCGCCGCCGACCCCGCCCTCGTCGGAGAGGCCGGCGGCCACGTCCAGGGCCTCGGGCAGGTCCTGGACGACGGTCACCCGGCTCTCGCCGAAGTAGGCGGCGACCATCTCACCGAGCCGGGTGGGACGGATCGCGCGGGGCGAGGAGGTGCGGGTGACGACGACGTGGTCGAGCACCGGCTCCAGCTGCTGGATCATCGCCTCGGCGTCCTTGTCCTCCAGCACGGCCAGCAGGCCGACGAGCCGGGTGAAGGTGAACGACTCCCGCAGGGCCTCGGCCAGGGCAGCCGCCCCCGCCGGGTTGTGGGCGGCGTCGACGAGGACCGTCGGGGAGCGCCGGACGATCTCGAGCCGGCCGGGCGAGGTCACCCCGGCCAGCCCGCCCCGCAGGACCTCATCGGTCAGGCGCTGCTCGCCCCCGCCCACGAAGGCCTCGACGGCCGCGACGGCCATCGCGGCGTTGTGCACCTGGTGGGCGCCGAACAGCGGCAGGAACAGGTCCGGGTAGTCCCCGGCCAGGCCCCGCAGCGAGACCTGCTGGCCGCCGACACCGACCTCGCGGGCCAGCACCCCGAAGCTGACCCCCTCGGTGCGCAGGTCGGCCCCGACCTCCTCGGCCCGGTCGGTGAGGACGGTCATCGCCTCGGGCTCCTGGACGCCGACGACGGCGATCGCGCCGGGCTTGATGATGCCGGCCTTCTCGGTGGCGATCTCCTCGACGGTGGAGCCGAGCAGCCGGGTGTGGTCCAGCGAGATGGGGGTGACGACCGCGACGGTCCCGTCGGCCACCGAGGTGGCGTCCCACACCCCGCCCAGGCCCACCTCGACGACGGCCACGTCGACCGGCGCGTCGGCGAAGGCGGCGAACGCCAGGCACACGACGACCTCGAAGTAGGTCATCCGCACCTGCCGTTCGGGAGCCGTCGACCCCATGCTCTCCCGGTCCACCATCTCCACGAACGGCATGACGTCGTCGTAGGCGGCGAGGAAGGCCTCGATCCCGATCGGCTCCCCGTCCAGGGAGATCCGCTCGCGCATGTCGTGCAGGTGCGGGCTGGTGAACCGGCCGGTGCGCAGACCCATCTCCCGCAGGATCCGCTCGATGATCCGGGTGGTGGAGGTCTTCCCGTTGGTGCCGGTGAGGTGGATCATCGGGTAGGCCCGCTGCGGGTCGCCCATCAGCTCCATCACCCGCGCGACCCGGTGCAGGGTCGGCTCGGGCATGTGCTCGGGAGTGCGGGCGAGGATCTCCTCGACCACCTGCGCGTAGCGCGCGGTCAGCTCGGGGTCGACCGGCTCGGCGGCACCGGGCCGGCGGGCGGCGGTGCGGGGCGCCGCGGCACCGGGGTCGAGCGGCAGCTCGTTGCCCTCGAAGAACTGGTCGTCGCGGGTCATCGCGCCTCCACCTTGGTGATGAGCAGCTCGACGGTGCGGCCGCCGTCGAGCGTGGCCTCGGCCGTGTGCGACACGATCCGCGGCTGGGTGCCCCCGTCGGGGTCGCTGCCACCGCCGAGGCCGTGCTTCGGCGGACGGGGCAACGGCGTCCCCGCACCGGCCGCACCGAACTGGACCGCCAGGGTCTCGTCCATGACGAGGCGCTGGTGCTCGGTCGCGGCGGCCCAGACGTCGTCGTCGCCGACGACGGTCAGGCTGATCCGGTCGGTGATCTGCAGGCCGGCGTCCTTGCGGGCGCCCTGGACGGCCCGGACCAGGTCGCGGGCCAGGCCCTCGCGGGCCAGGTCGTCGGTGACCGCCGTGTCGAGCACGACGAACCCGCCGCCGTGGCCGCGGAGCATGGCCGTCGCCCGCGCGCCCCCGTCGACGGCCTCGCCGACGACGGTCTCCAGGGTGTACTCCCCCTCGACCAGCGGCAGCCCGCCGGCGGTGACGGTGCCGTCCTCGGCGACCGACCAGTCGCCGGACTTGGACCCCTTGATGGCAGTCTGCACGTCGCGCCCCAGCCGGGGCCCGGCCGCCCGGGCGTTGACGGTCAGCCGCTGCTCGACGCCGAAGGTCGACAGATCCGTCGCCGGGTCCGCGACGTCCAGGACCTGCACCTCGCGCACGTTGACCTCGTCCCGCACGATCCCGGCCAGGTCGCGCAGCCCCTCGGCGTGCGCGGTCGCCACGGTCAGCGACGCCAGCGGCAGGCGCACCCGCAGCTGCTCGGCCTTGCGCAGGGACAGGGTCGCCGAGCACACCTCGCGGACGGTGTCCATCGACTGCACCAGCTCGGAGTCCTCGGGCAGGTCCGACGCCGCGGGCCAGTCGGTGAGGTGGACCGACTCGCCCCCGGTGAGCCCACGCCATACCTCCTCGGTGGTGAGCGGCAGCAGGGGCGCGGCGACGCGGCAGAGCACCTCGAGCACGGTGTAGAGCGTGTCGAAAGCGGCCTGGTCGTCGGACCAGAAACGGTCGCGGGAGCGGCGGATGTACCAGTTGGTCAGCACGTCGACGAACGCACGGACCGCGTCGGCGGCCCCGGCGATGTCGAACCGGTCCTGGGCGGTCTCCACCTCGACGACCAGGTCGCGGGTCTTGGCCAGGATGTAGCGGTCCATCGGGTCGGTCGAGGCCGTGGACCAGCGGGCCTCGTAGCCGGCGGCGTTGGCGTAGAGCCCGAAGAAGTACCACGCGTTCCACAGCGGGATGAGCACCTGGCGCACCCCGTCGCGGATACCCTCCTCGGTGACGACGAGGTTCCCGCCGCGCAGGATCGGGCTGGACATGAGGAACCAGCGCATCGCGTCGGCGCCGTCGCGGTTGAACACGTCGCGCACGTCGGGGTAGTTCTTCAGCGACTTGGACATCTTCTGCCCGTCGTTGCCCAGCACGATGCCGTGGCTGATGCAGGCGCTGAACGCAGGGCGGTCGAACAGCGCCGTGGCCAGGATGTGCAGGGTGTAGAACCAGCCGCGGGTCTGGCCGATGTACTCCACGATGAAGTCGGCCGGGAAGTGGTGCTCGAACCAGTCGGCGTTCTCGAACGGGTGGTGCACCTGGGCGTAGGACATCGAGCCGGAGTCGAACCAGACGTCGAGCACGTCCTCGACCCGGCGCATGGTGCTGTGCCCCGTCGGGTCGTCCGGGTTGGGCCGGGTCAGCTCGTCGATGAACGGCCGGTGCAGGTCGACCTCGCCGGCCCGGTTGCGCGGCAGGCGACCGAAGTCGGCCTCCAGCTCGGCGAGCGAGCCGTAGACGTCGACCCGGGGGTGGGCCGGGTCGTCGGAGACCCACACCGGGATCGGGCTGCCCCAGAACCGGTTGCGCGAGATCGACCAGTCACGGGCGTTCTCCAGCCACTTGCCGAACTGGCCGTGCTTGACGTGCTCGGGCACCCAGGTGATCTGCTCGTTGGTGCGCAGCATGTCGTCCTTGAACTTCGTCACCTCCACGAACCAGGAGGAGACGCCCTTGTAGATCAGGGGCTCGCGGCAGCGCCAGCAGTGCGGGTAGGAGTGGTCGTAGGCCTCGCGGCGCAGCAGGACGGTGCCCTCGGTGACCGCGCCCCGGTCGTGCTGCTCGGCCCCGGGCGCCTGGTTGCGGGTGGCCGCCTTGAGGTGGTCGATGATCGGGGCGTTGGCGTCGAAGACCAGCATCCCGGCGTACTCCTCCACCGGGGCGGTGAAGCACCCGTCGGCGCCGACCGGCATGACCGCCTCGATGTCCTCGCGGTCGGTGACCACCTTGTCGTCCTCGCCGAACGCCCCGGCGGTGTGCACCAGCCCGGAGCCGTCGGTGGTGGTGACGAACTCGGCGGTGACGAGCCGGTGGGCGTTCGTCCAGCCCTGGTAGTAGGAGAACGGGGGCACGTAGGAGCGGCCGGCCAGCTCGGCGCCGGTCGTCCGGGCGACGACGGTCGGCTCCTCCCCCAGCTCGCGGGCGTATGCCGCCAGCCTCGCCTCGGCGAGGACGTAGCGCTCGGGCCGTCCGGTGAAGTCGCTCTCGACGACGACGTAGTCGATGTCCTCGCCGACCATGATCGCCAGGTTGGACGGCAGGGTCCACGGGGTCGTCGTCCACACCAGGGCCAGGGCCCCGGCGAGCACGTCCTCGGCGACGTCCCCGCCCGCGGCGGCGGACGCGGCATACCCCTCCTGCGGCAGGATCCGCAGGCCGACGGTGACGGCCGGGTCCCGGCGCACCTGGTAGACCTCCTCGTCCATCCGCAGCTCGTGGTTGGACAGCGGGGTCTGGTCGTTCCAGCAGTAGGGCAGCACCCGGAAGCCCTCGTAGACCAGGCCCTTGTCGTGCAGGCTCTTGAACGCCCACAGCACCGACTCCATGTAGTCGACGTTGAGCGTCTTGTAGTCGTTGTCGAAGTCGACCCAGCGGGCCTGGCGGGTGACGTAGTCCTGCCAGTCGTTGGTGTACTTCAGCACCGACTCGCGGCACTTGTCGTTGAAGGTCTCGATGCCCAGCTCGAGGATCTCGTCCTTGGTCTTGATGCCCAGCTGGCTCATCGCCTCCAGCTCGGCCGGCAGCCCGTGGGTGTCCCAGCCGAAGCGGCGCTCGACCCGGCGGCCGCGCATCGTCTGGTAGCGGGGGACGACGTCCTTGACGTAGCCGGTGAGCAGGTGGCCGTAGTGCGGCAGCCCGTTGGCGAACGGGGGCCCGTCGTAGAAGACGAACTCGTTCTCGCCGTTCTCCCCCGCGTCGCGCTGCTCGACGCTGCGGACGAAGGTGTCGTGCTCGCGCCAGTAGGCCAGGACGGCCTGCTCGATCTCCGGGAAGCTCGGCGAGCTGGTCAGCGCGGCCCCGGAGGTGCTGGTGAGCGGGTAGGCCATGGGTCGTGGCTCCTTGGTGGTGCGGGTCGTCGTGTCGGTCCAAGTCCGAGGACGACGCCCGTCCGGGGATGCGCCCGGTCGGCACCGCGGTACCACCTCGCTTGCGCGCCGCCCCGGTCCTGCCGGGGTCGTGACGCGCCGCTTCGTGACGGCTGTGACGGGCCTACCCGTCCGGGTCTAGTGGGCTCCCGGCCGGGGTGCCGGGGCTGTTCTGCCGGAGGCTCGCCGCTGATGACGGCTCGGACGCCTGTGCGTCCCATGGTAGCGGCTCGGGCCGGGGAGGCCCGCCTCGTAGGCTCGAGTGCATGACCTCCTCCCCCGACGCCCTCCGGGAGCTGCTGGGCGACCGCGTGGTGAGCGACCCGCAGGTCGCGGCCGGCTTCGCCGTCGACGCGTCGCCGCAGGCGGAGGCGCTGCCCGGTGACCGGTTCACCGTGGTGCGGGCCCGCTCCAGGGACGACGTCGCCACCACGCTCCGGTATGCCGCGCAGCACCGGGTGCCGGTCGTGCCCCAGGGGGCGCGCACCGCCACGACGGGGGCGGCCGAGGCGCTGGCCGGCGGCATCGTGCTCTCGACCGCGGCGATGACCGACCTGCTGGTCGACCCCGTCGAGCGGATCGCGGTCGTCGGCCCGGGCGTGGTCAACGCGGACCTGAAGCTGGCTGCCGCCGAGCACGGCCTGGCCTACCCGCCGGACCCGGCGAGCGCCTCGATGTGCACCATCGGCGGCAACGTCGCGACCAACGCCGGGGGCCTGTGCTGCGTCAAGTACGGCGTGACGGCCGACTACGTCCGCGGCCTGGAGGTCGTGCTGCCGGGGGGCGAGGTGCTGCGCACCGGCCGCCGCACGGCCAAGGGGGTCGCCGGCTACGACCTCACCGGGCTGTTCGTCGGCTCGGAGGGGACCCTCGGCGTGGTCACCGAGGCGGTGCTGCGACTCGTCCCGCTCGGCGACCCGGCGCTGACCGTGCTCGCGGTCTTCCCCACCCTGGAGCGCACCGTGGCGGGCGTCGCCGCCCTGCGGGAGCAGCGGCATACCCCCAGCCTGGTGGAGCTGCTGGACGGGCCGAGCGTCGCCGCGGTCCAGGCCTACGGCGACTACGGCTACCCCGCCGACGCGGCCGGTGTGCTGCTCGTCCAGTCCGACCGGCCCGGACACGCGGCGGAGGACGTGCAGGGGTATGCCGTGGCGCTCACCGCCGCGGGCGCCACCGAGGTGGCCGTGGCCGAGGACCGTGCCGAGGCCGACCTGCTGCTCGAGGGACGCCGGGTGCTCAACCCCGCGCTGGACCGGCGCGGGGACCGGATCATCGAGGACGTCTGCGTGCCGGTGGGGCGCCTCGGGGAGCTGGTGGCCGCGGTGCACCGCATCGGGCAGCGGCACGGGATCGAGACGACGTGCGCCGGCCACGCGGGCGACGGCAACCTGCACCCGTCGCTGTTCTACGACCGGGACGACCCGGCGAGCCGTGCGGCGGCCGAGCGGGCCTTCGACGACGTGGTCCGGGCGACGTGGGAGCTGGGGGGGACGTTGACCGGGGAGCACGGCGTGGGGTCGCTCAAGGTGCCGTGGCTGGCGGAGGAGCTCGGCCCGGCCGAGGTGGGACGGCAGCGGGCCGTCAAGGCGCTCTTCGACCCCCTGGGGATCATGAACCCCGGACGCGGGATCGCCTGAGCGGGCACCGGGTCCGGGCAGGCCCGCCGGCCGCGATCCCGAGGCCGGACGCACGACGAGGGCCGGGAGCATGTGCTCCCGGCCCCTCGCCGGTGGTGCGGGTCGTCCGCGGCCCTGTGGGTCAGGTGCGCGGGTCGCCGTCGGCGTCCGGGTGGACGTCCGGGTCGCCGTCCGCCTCGTGCCGGCCGCGCGGCTGGCGGTGGGGCGGCTCGGTCGGCGTGGTGGCGCCGCCGCGGCCGAAGCCGTTGTCGTCCGGGTCGGCCACCTGCTCGTGGCGACCCTTGTGCCGCAGGTGCGGCGGCGGGTAGGGGTCGGTCGCGGCACCGCGGCCGAAGCCGTCGTCGTCGGGGTCCCCGGTGACGATGTGGTGGGCGGCGCCCTCCTCGGGGATCTTGGCCCCCGTGCTGGCCCGGAGGTCCTCGGCGGAGACACCCGCGGCGACCCGGTTGCGGCCGGAGGCGTCCACGATCTGGTTCTCACCGGCCAGCTCGGAGATCGGCCGGGTCTTCTCGGCGTCCGGCAGGCCCAGCTCGGCCAGCAGGCCGCTCTTGCGGTCGGCGAGGTACTCGTTCATCTCGCGCTTGATGACCGGCAGCAGCATGTAGACGCCCAGCAGGTTGACGAAGGCGCAGACGAACAGGAAGTTGTCCGCGAACGCCAGCACCTGGCCGAAGGTCAGCAGCGTGCCCGAGATGGTGAAGAAGAGGAAGACGAAGCGGTAGATCGTCGTCGAGGTGTGCGTGTCGCCGAACAGGTAGTTCCACGCCTTCTGGCCGTAGTAGGACCAGGTGATGAGCGTGGAAATGGCGAACAGCGCCACGGCCACGGCCAGCACGGCGGGGAACCAGCTGATCTGCTCGCCGAACGCGCTCGAGGTGACCGCCACGCCGGAGACGCCGTAGTCGGGGTCGTAGCGGTCCCCGTCCTCGAAGGTGAAGTCACGCGCGTCGTTGTAGAAGGTCGTGTCGGCGATGACGATCGTCAGCGCGGTCATGGTGCAGATCACGACCGTGTCGATGAACGGCTCGAACATCGCGACGAAGCCCTCGGAGACCGGGCGACGGGTCTTGACGGTGGAGTGCGCGATCGGGGCCGAGCCCAGGCCGGCCTCGTTGGAGAAGGCCGAACGGGTCAGGCCGACGACCAGCGCGCCGACGAAGCCGCCGGTGACGCCCTCGGGCGTGAACGCCCCGGAGAGGATCTCGCCGAAGGCGGGGATGACGTTGCCCAGGTTGGTGAGGATGACGACGAGGCAGGCCAGGATGTAGACGCCACCCATGAGCGGCACCAGGGTCGAGGTGACCCGGCCGATGGACTTCATCCCGCCGATGATGACCGCACCGATGATGGCGGCCAGGATGATCCCGAACACCAAGGCGCCGGTCGTGGAGGACAGCCAGCCGGTGCCGTCGGGGTCGAGCACGGTGACGGCCTGGGAGTAGGTCTGGTTGGCCTGGAACATGTTGCCGCCGCCGACGCCGAAGAAGAGGATGGCGAAGGCGAACAGGCCGGTGAGCCCGACCGAGAGGACCTTGGGCAGCTTGTCGAAGGCGACGGGCAGGTACTTGAACGGACCACCCGAGACCGTGCCGTCCTCGCGGATCTCGCGGTACTTCACGCCCAGGGTGCACTCGGCGAACTTCGTCGCCATCCCGAACAGGCCGGCGAGGATCATCCAGAAGGTGGCGCCCGGGCCACCCAGGGTGACCGCCGCACCGACGCCGGCGATGTTGCCCAGGCCGACGGTGCCGGAGACGGCTGAGGTCAGGGCCTGGTAGTGCGGGATCTCGCCGGGGTCGTCCTCGCTGGAGTAGCGGCCGCGGATCGTCTCGTACGCGGTCTTCAGGCCTCGGAACTGGATGAAGCCCAGGTAGAGGGTGATGATGATCGCGGCCGCTATCAGCCACATCACCACGAAGGGCATCTGCGGGATGCCGGGGAGGGTGAAGAAGATGATCTCGCCGGACCACTTCGTCACGCTGGTGAAGGCACTGTCGACCGTGGTCTCGATGTCGGTGACCCACTGCGGGTCCTCGACCACCGATGTCGGGAAGGCTCTGTTGGCAAACATGGAGATCACAGTCCACGCCACGTCGTCCCACGGTCAACGACATCGGGGGATCTTGACCAAAACGTGACCTCGGTCACGGAACATCAGGACCGGCCCCCGTCGTTGTCCACCCTTGGTGCCCGCGCACCTCGGAGCACCGCTGCGGGTCTGGGACAATGTCCGCCATGAGCACACCTGAGCGCACCGCCCTCCCGCGCCCGGCCGAGCTGCCGGAGCGTCCGTCCGTCGACGGGCTGGAGGAGAAGTGGGTCCAGGTATGGCGTGAGCGAGGGGCGAACACCTTCGACCGCGAGGCCGCCCTCGCCGCCGACCGCAGCCAGATCTTCGCGATCGACACCCCTCCCCCGACCGCCTCGGGAAGCCTGCACGTCGGGCACGTCTTCGGCTACACCCAGGCCGACTGCCTGGCCCGCTACCACCGGATGACCGGCAAGCACGTCTTCTACCCGATCGGCTGGGACGACAACGGCCTGCCCACCGAGCGCCGCGTGCAGAACTACTACGGCGTGCGCGGCGACGCCACCCTGCCCCACGACCCCGGCTTCACCCCGCCGCAGCGGGGCGGGGACGCCAGGAGCAGCAAGGCTGCCAACCAGGTGCCGATCAGCCGCGCCAACTTCATCGAGCTCTGCGAGGAGCTGACCGTCATCGACGAGCAGGCGTTCGAGGACACCTTCCGCCGGCTCGGCCTGTCCCTGGACTGGAGCGTGCAGTACCGCACGATCGACGACCGGTCCCGGGCGGTGGCCCAGCAGGCGTTCCTGCGCAACCTGGCCCGCGGCGAGGCCTACTCCTCCGAGGCGCCCGGGCTGTGGGACGTCACCTTCCAGACGGCGGTCGCCCAGGCCGAGCTGGAGGCCCGCGACTACCCGGGCGCCTACCACCGGGTGGCCTTCCACCCGGTCGGGGAGGGCACGGACGGTCCGGTGCACATCGAGACCACCCGCCCCGAGCTCATCCCCTCGGTCGTGGCGCTGGTCGCCCACCCCGACGACGAGCGCTACCAGCACCTCTTCGGCACCACGGTGAGCTCGCCGCTGTTCGGCGTGGAGGTCCCGGTGCTCGCGCACGAGGCCGCCGAGAGCGACAAGGGCGCCGGCATCGCCATGTGCTGCACCTTCGGCGACATGACCGACGTGCAGTGGTGGCGCGAGCTGTCCCTGCCGACCCGGTCGGTCATCACCCGGTCCGGCCGCCTGCAGGCCGAGACCCCCGACTGGGTCGCCGGCGGCCCGGGCGAGGCGCTGTATGCAGAGCACCTCGCCGGGAGGACCACGCACTCCGCCCGTGAGGCCGTCGTCGCCGCGCTGCGCGAGAGCGGCGACCTGGACGGGGAGCCGCAGAAGACCCAGCGCAAGGCCAACTTCTTCGAGAAGGGCGACAAGCCGCTGGAGATCGTCACCTCCCGGCAGTGGTTCATCCGCAACGGCGGCAAGGACGAGGACCTGCGCGAGGAGCTCCTGGCCCGCGGCGAGGAGCTGCGCTTCCACCCCGACTTCATGCGCAGCCGCTACCGCAACTGGGTCGGCGGCCTCAACGGGGACTGGCTGATCAGCCGCCAGCGCTTCTTCGGAGTCCAGATCCCGGTCTGGTACGCCGTCGACGCGGACGGGGAGGTGGACCACGACACCGTCCTGGTCCCCGACGAGTCCCGGCTGCCGGTCGACCCGGCCACCGACGTGCCGGACGGCTACACCGAGGACCAGCGCGACCAGCCGGGCGGCTTCACCGGCGACCCCGACGTCATGGACACCTGGGCCACCTCCTCGCTCAGCCCGCAGATCGCCTCGGGCTGGCCGGTGGCGGGCGCGCCCGACGGCGAGCTGGGCAACGACAGCGAGCTGTTCGCCAAGGTCTTCCCCTTCGACATGCGGCCCCAGGGGCACGACATCATCCGCACCTGGCTGTTCGCCTCCGTCGTGCGGGCCCACCACGAGCACGGCTCGCTGCCGTGGACCGACGCCTCCATCAACGGCTGGATCCTCGACCCGGACCGCAAGAAGATGTCCAAGTCCAAGGGCAACGCGACGACCCCGCTGGGCATGCTCGAGCAGCACGGCACCGACGCGGTGCGCTACTGGGCCGCGGCCGCCCGCCCCGGCGTGGACACCATCGACGACCCAGGCCAGGTCAAGGTCGGCCGCCGGCTGGCGATCAAGCTGCTCAACGCGAGCAAGTTCGCCCTGTCCTTCGGCGAGCTGCCCGAGGGGCCGGACGGCGCCCCCGCCGACGCCGCCTCGCTCGTCACCGAGCCGCTCGACCGCTCGATGCTGGCCGCCCTGGCCGACGTCGTCCGCCGGGCCACCACGTCCTACGAGAACTGGGACTACTCCACCGCCCTGGACGTCACCGAGAGCTTCTTCTGGACCTTCTGCGACGACTACCTCGAGCTGGTCAAGGAGCGGGCCTACGGGTCGGCGGACGAGGGTGGCCCCGCCCCCGCCACCCTGTCGGCACGGGCCGCCCTGCGGCTGGCCCTGTCGGTCCAGCTGCGGCTGCTGGCGCCGGTGCTGTGCTTCGCGACCGAGGAGGTCTGGTCGTGGTGGCACGAGGAGGGCTCCTCGGTCCACGTCCAGCCCTGGCCGACGGTCGAGGAGCTCCGCGGGGCCGCGGACGGCGACCTCGGGCTGCTCACGGTCGTGGGCCAGGCGCTCAGCGGGCTGCGACGCGCGAAGTCTGAGGCCAAGGTCAAGATGCGCACGGAGATCTCGGCCGCCACGCTGACCGGCCCGGCGGCCGACCTGGAGCGGCTGCGCGCCGCGACCGGCGACCTGCGGGCCGCCGGCAAGGTCACCGGCGAGCTGCAGCTGGCCGAGGCCGAGGAGCTGGCGGTGCACGACGTCGCGCTCGTGACGGAGGACGCCGACTAGGCTGACCGGATGCGCAGGGGCAGCCGGTCGACCGTCGTCGCGGTCCTGCTGACCGTGGCCGGCCTGGTCCTCCTGCTGTGGGGGTCGGGACAGGGGTCCTCGTTCGTCGCCGAGCCCCAGGGCACCTGGGGCCCGCCCCCGATCAGGCTGCCTGAGCTGCCGGACCTGGTCTCCGTCGAGCAGCCCGGGGACGAGATCACCGATGCGGAAGGGGCACCGGAGGGAGCCGAGCGGGTGATCGACCTGGTGCTGCTGTTCTACGCCGCCGTCGTCGTGGCCGGGGTGCTCCTGGTCCTGCGAGCCCTGCTGCGACGGGACCGGCGCGAGCGTGACCCCGTCGAGGAGCCCGACGAGGAGCTGCTGGCCCTGCTGGACGCCAGCGGCGAAGAGGTCCGCTACCGGGCGCTGACCGAGGGCGACCCGCGCAACGCGGTCGTCGCCTGCTGGGTCGCCCTGGAGGACGCGGTCGACCGCTCGGGCCTGTCCACCGACCCCTCCGAGACCGCCGCCGAGCTCACCACCCGGGTGCTCGGCCGCTGGCAGGTGGACCCCCCGGCGATCATCGACCTGTCCGAGGCCTACCGGGAGGCCCGCTTCTCGCGCCACCCCGTCACCGAGGAGCAGCGCCGGGCCGCCGTCGACGCCCTGGAGCGCATCCACGCCGACCTTCGCCGGCGGGCGCTGGCCGAGCAGGAGGCCGCCTCCGCGGCCGCCGACGCCGACGCGGCGGGTGCGGACCGGTGAGCGGCGGCCACCGCCTCCGGCGGACGCTCCTGTCCTCCGTCGTCGCCGTCCTCGCCCTCGGGACGCTCCTGTACCTCGTCGGTGCGCTGCCCCATACCCTGCCCGAGGTCGTGGCCGTCGTGCTGCTCGCCGGGGCGGCCCTGGGGCTGCTCCTGGCCGCGCTCCGACGCACCGGCCACGGTGTCGAACCGGCCTGGTGGGCCTCCACCCCCCGCGAGGAGGCGATCGCCCCGGCCGCGCTGGACTACCGGCTGGTGCGGCTGCGCCGCGACCTCCGGGACGCCCTGGAGCGGGACGACCGCCCCGACACCGTCCACGCCGTCCTGGTCGACCTCGCCGCCGAGCGGCTCCGCGCCCACCACGGCGTGGACCTGACCACCCATCCCGAGGAGGCCAGGGCCCTGACCGGGCCCGAGCTGTGGGCCTACCTGACCACCCCCCCGTCCGGGACGCGCCGGCGAAGCCGGGGGACGCTGCAGACCGCCGTCGAAGGGATCGAGAAGCTGTGACCGACCAGCCCCCACCGTCCGCCGCCGCCCCGGGCACGCCGCCGCCCGGCAGCACCACCCCGGACGTGGCCACCGTGTCGCGCCGGGCCCAGCAGGTGCTCGACCGGGTCGGGCAGGCCGTCGTCGGCAAGCGCGAGGCGCTGACGCTCGTCCTCACGGCCGTGCTCGCCCGCGGGCACGTCCTGCTGGAGGACTACCCCGGCCTGGGCAAGACCCTGGCCGCGCGCTCGTTCGCCCAGACCCTCGGCCTGGACTTCACCCGGGCCCAGTTCACGCCCGACCTGCTGCCGTCGGACCTGACCGGCTCGTTCGTCTACGACCAGCGGGCCGCCGAGTTCGCCTTCCGCCCCGGCCCGCTGTTCACCGGGCTGCTGCTGGCCGACGAGATCAACCGCACGCCGCCGAAGACGCAGTCGGCGCTGCTCGAGGCGATGCAGGAGCACCAGGTCACCGTCGAGGGGCAGACCTTCGCGCTGCCCCAGCCCTTCCACGTGCTGGCCACGGCCAACCCGGTCGAGTACGAGGGCACCTACCCCCTCCCCGAGGCCCAGCTGGACCGCTTCCTCATGCGGGTCTCCTTCGGCTACCCCAGCCCGCAGGAGGAGTGGGACGTGCTGCGGCGGCGGATCGCCCGGCAGACCGAGGACCAGCACCTGGAGCCGGTCACCGACGCCGACGGGCTGGCGGCCATGCAGTCCGCCGTCGAGACGGTCCCGGTCGAGGACGACGTGTCGCGCTACTGCGTCGAGCTGGCCGCGGCGACCCGACGGCACCGGGCGGTGCTCGTCGGGGCCTCCCCGCGGGGGTCGTTGGCCCTCATGCTCACCGCCCGGGCGTATGCCGTCGTGGCGGGCCGCGACTACGTCACCCCCGAGGACGTCAAGGCGGTCGCCCACGCGGTCCTCGACCACCGCATCTCGATCAAGCCCGAGCTGTGGATGTCCGACACCGGTGGCGCCGCCGTCGTCGACGCCGCCCTGGGCCAGGTCCCCGTGCCGGGCTCGCGCACCGGAGCCTCCACCGTCGCCGCGGAGTGACCACCGTGTCCTCCTCCCGCCGCGACCGCTGGGCGCCCACGCACGCCCTGCTGCGCTGCCTGGCCGTCGTGGTCCTCACCGCCCCGGTGGCCCTGCTGTGGCGCCGGCCGGACCTCGTCGTGCTGGCCACCCCCTTCGCCGTCGTGCTGGCCTGGAGCCTGGCGACCCGCCCCGAGCGCCTGCCGGGCCGCGCCCTGGCCCTCTCGCACGGCCAGGTGCGCGAGGGCGAGCAGGTGCTGGCCGTGGCCGAGGTGGAGCCGGTGCCCGGCGCGGAGGTGCTGGCCGCGGCGTCGGCGCCGGCCCCCTTCCTCCGGGGCGTGGGGCCGGGGGCCGCCCGGCACGGGCGCCCGCGGGACGACCCGCACGCCCCCGAGGGGGCGGGCGTCGGGACCGTCCTCGACGCGGCCGGACCGACGGTCGAGGGCCGTCGCCGGCTCGTCCTGGGCCTGCGGCCCACGCGGTGGGGACGACGCCGCATCGGGCCGGTCCAGGTCGGGGCGGTCGGCGCCTGGGGCTCCTACCGGTGGGGCCCGGTGCCGCTGGACCCGCTGACCCTGCCGGTGCTCCCCCAGCCGGCCGCCTTCGACAGCGCGGCGCCCGCCCCGCACCCGCGCGGCCTGGTCGGGGCGCACCGCTCCTCCCGGCCCGGGGAGGGCAGCGAGTTCGCCTCCCTGCGGCCCTTCCAGGTCGGTGACCGGCTGCGTCGCATCCACTGGCCGCGCTCCACCCGGACCGGCGAGCTGCACGTGACGGCCAGCTACGCCGACCAGGACACGCACGTCGCGGTCCTCGTCGACGCCCACTACGACCTGGGGACCTCCGGCGGCACGGACGGTCCGGCCAGCTCGCTGGACCGCTCGGTCCGGGCCGCGGCCGCGGTCTGCGAGCACTTCCTCCAGCAGGGCGACCGCGTCAGCCTGCGGGTGCTGTCGGCCCGCACCCCCCTCACCGTGCCGACCGGCACCGGCCGGCGCCACGGCGTGCGCATCCTCGACACCCTCAGCCGGGTCGTGCCCGCCGTCGCCGAGGAGACCGACCCACGCCGGGTCCACCTCGGGGTCGGCGAGGGCACGCTGGTCGTCATGGTCTCCGCGCTCGTCTCCCCCGACGCGCTGACGCAGGCGGCCACCCTGGCCGCCCGCGGCCTGTCGGTCGTGGTCGTCGACGCGCTCGTGGACCCGCAGCAGGGCGGCGTCGTCGCCGCCCTGGACCGGGACCCGCTGGCCCGGACCGCCTGGCGCATCCGCATGCTCGAGCGCGACCGGGAGATCCGGGCGATCCGGGCCCAGGGCGTGGCGGTGGTGCCGTGGCTGGGACCCGGCAGCCTGGACGTCGTGCTCCGCGAGCTGGCCCACCGCGGCCGCCGGGCGGGGGTCTGAGGTGGCCGAGCTGCTCGCCTCCTGGGCCGACCTGCGGTCCGCGCACCCGACCCACCTGCGGGTGCGCCTGGTCGCGCTGCTCGGCGCCGGCCTGTTCGCCCTCTCCCTCGCGCTCGCCGGCGGCGGCGGACCGGTCGCCTGGGCCGGCATCCTCGTGCTGGGGGCCCTGGTGGTCTACCAGCCGACCACGCTCATGCCGGTCGTCCTTACCGTCTTCGGGGTCGCGTCCTGGTGGGCCGGGGTCCCCGGCCCCTGGCACTGGGCGCTGCTGCCCGCCGCGTGGGGGCTGCTGCTCGTCCACGCGTCGGCCGCGCTGGCCGCGTCCGTGCCCGGCCAGGCCCCGCTGCCGTCCTCGGTCCTGCGGGTGTATGCCGTGCGCACGGGTGTGGTCGCCCTCGTCACCGCCGTGGTGTGGGCCGCGGCCGGCCTGGTCGTCCACGGTCCCGCCCCCGAGGGGCTCGGGGTGGTGCCGGGGATCGTGGGGCTGGCCACCGTGGTGGGCGGCCTGGTCGTCTACCTGCGGCGCACCGCGAGGGACTGACCGGTCAGGCGCTCTCCTTGCGCTGCTGCCGCTTGCGGGTGACCTCGCGGCGCACGATCGTGGGGTTGACGTTCTCGCGCACGACCTCGCTGGTGATGACGACCTTGGCGATCTCCTCGTCGGAGGGGACGTCGAACATCACCGGCAGCAGCACCTCCTCGAGGATGGCGCGCAGCCCGCGGGCCCCGGTGCCGCGCAGCAGCGCCTGGTCGGCGATCGCGTCGAGGGCGTCGTCGCTGAACTCCAGCTCGACACCGTCGATCTCGAACATCTTCTGGTACTGCTTGACCAGGGCGTTGCGCGGCTCGGTGAGGATGTTGACCAGTGCGTCCCGGTCGAGTGGGGAGACCGTGGTGATGACCGGGAGCCGGCCGATGAACTCGGGGATGAGCCCGAACTTCATGAGGTCCTCGGGCAGCACGTCGCCGAACTGCTCGCCGACGTCCTTGGCCGACCTCAGCTCGGCGCCGAAGCCCAGGCCCTGCTTGCCGGTGCGGGCCTCGATGAGCTTCTCCATCCCGGCGAACGCCCCGCCGACGATGAACAGCACGTTGGCGGTGTCGATCTGGATGAACTCCTGGTGCGGGTGCTTGCGCCCGCCCTGCGGCGGCACCGAGGCGACGGTGCCCTCGAGGATCTTCAGCAGCGCCTGCTGCACGCCCTCCCCGGAGACGTCCCGGGTGATCGAGGGGTTCTCGCTCTTGCGGGCGATCTTGTCGATCTCGTCGATGTAGATGATGCCCGTCTCGGCCTTCTTGACGTCGAAGTCCGCGGCCTGGATGAGCTTGAGAAGGATGTTCTCGACGTCCTCGCCGACGTAGCCGGCCTCGGTGAGCGCCGTCGCGTCGGCGATGGCGAACGGGACGTTGAGCATCTTGGCCAGGGTCTGGGCCAGGTAGGTCTTGCCGCACCCGGTAGGGCCGATGAGCAGGATGTTGGACTTGGCGATCTCCACGGCGTCGTCGCCGCGGGCGCCCTCGCCGGCCTGGATCCGCTTGTAGTGGTTGTAGACCGCCACGGCCAGGGCCCGCTTGGCGGGGTCCTGCCCGACGACGTACTCCTGGAGGAAGTCGAAGATCTCGCGCGGCTTGGGCAGCTGGCCCAGGCCGAGTTCGCTGGACTCGGCCAGCTCCTCCTCGATGATCTCGTTGCACAGGTCGATGCACTCGTCGCAGATGTACACGCCCGGGCCCGCGATCAGCTTCTTGACCTGCTTCTGGCTCTTCCCGCAGAAGGAGCACTTCAGCAGGTCGCTGCTCTCACCCATGCGTGCCATGGCCCCGACGCTACCTTGCCGGACCCTCCGGGCACAGCCTCATTCTGCTCACGGCATACGCGTGTTGCGCGCCGTCCGCCGTCAGCGCAACGGCCCGCACGCGACGGAGCCCGCCGCCCCGGCGGGGGCGACGGGCTCCGGGGCCGGCCGGAGGGTCAGTCCCCCAGCGACGCCTTGCGCGAGGACAGCACCTCGTCGACGAGGCCGTACTCCTTGGCCTCGGCGGCGGTGAGGATCTTGTCCCGCTCGATGTCCTTCTGCACCTGCTCGACCGTCTTGCCGGAGTGCTTGGCCCAGGTCTCCTCCAGCCAGGTGCGCATCCGCAGCACCTCGTTGGCCTGGATCTCGATGTCCGAGGCCTGGCCGTAGTCCCCGCCGGCCAGGGCCGGCTGGTGGATGAGCACCCGGGCGTTGGGCAGCGCAAAGCGCTTCCCCGGCGCACCGGCCGCGAGCAGCACGGCCGCGGCGGAGGCGGCCTGCCCGACGACGAACGTCTGCACGTCCGGCTTGATGTACTGCATGGTGTCGTAGATCGCCGTCAGCGCGGTGAACGAACCACCGGGGCTGTTGATGTACATGAGGATGTCCCGGTCGGGGTCCTGGGACTCCAGCACGATCAGCTGGGCGATGATGTCGTCGGCCGACGCGTCGTCGACCTGCACGCCGAGGAAGATGATGCGGTCCTCGAACAGCTTGGTGTACGGGTCCTGCCGCTTGGTGCCGTAGGAGGTGCGCTCCTCGAACTGCGGCAGGATGTAGCGGCTGCCGGGGGCGGGCGGCGCCGAGCCGCCGACGGGCCGCGCGGGCGCGTCGCCCATCCAGGCACGACCGGCGTAGGGGTGGTGGTGCTGGGTCATGTCAGCTCTCTCTTCTCGTCTCTGGCGCCGGTCACGACGTGGGCTGCTCGCCCGGGGCGTCCTCGGAGCGCTCGTAGACGTGGTCCACGAAGCCGTACTCCTTGGCCTCGGCCGCCGTGAACCAGCGGTCGCGGTCGGAGTCCTTCTCGATCTGCTCCACGTCCTGCCCGGTGTGCTCGGCGATCAGCTCGGCCATCTGCTTCTTGATGTGCAGCATCTGCTCGGCCTGGATCTTGATGTCGGAGGCCGTGCCGCCGATGCCGCCCGAGGGCTGGTGCATCATGACGCGGGCGTGCGGCGTCGCGTAGCGCTTGCCCTTCGTGCCGGCCGACAGCAGGAACTGGCCCATGGAGGCGGCCAGGCCCATCGCGACGGTGGCCACGTCGTTGGGGATCCACTTCATCGTGTCGTAGATCGCCATGCCGGCCGTGACCGATCCGCCCGGGGAGTTGATGTAGAGCCAGATGTCGCTCTCGGGGTCCTCCGCGGACAGCAGCAGGAGCTGGGCGCAGATCGCGTTCGCGTTGTCGTCGCGCACGTCCGAGCCGAGGAAGATGATCCGCTCCTTGAGGAGCCGGTTGTAGATCTGGTCGTCCAGGCTGGGAGCCGGGCGCTCGGCCATGCTGGTCTCCTGGGTCATGTGGTCCCTCGCTTCGTCGGGGTATGCCGTCGGGCGGCCGTCGTCTTCTCAGTGACCCTAACGCCCGCCCCGCCCCGGGCACTCCCGAGGGTCCGCCGTGTTCGCCCTGAGCGCACAAGGCCCCCGCAGCCGTGGGAGGGTGGCCCCCGTGACCGCCCCGCAGACTCCTGGCGACCGCACCTGGCTGGTCGCCCTCGCCGCCTCCCTGTGGGGGCTCTCGGCCCTCTGGCGAGGCCCCCTGGCCCGTGAGTACCCGGCGCTGACGGTGGTCCTGTGGGAGCACCTCGTCCTCACCCTGCTGCTCCTGCCCTGGCTGGTCCCCGCGGTGCGCCGGCTGCTGGCGGCGAGCGTGCGCACCCGGGTGTCCGTCCTCGTGGTGGGCGCGGGCAGCTCGGCGCTGGCCACGGTGCTGTTCACCGCCGCCTTCGCCGTGGGCGACCCCATCACCCCGCAAGTGCTGCAGAAGCTGCAGCCCCTCGTGGCCGTCGGCCTGGCGGCCCTGCTGCTCGGCGAGCGGCTCCGCGGCGGCTACCTGCTCTTCCTCGTCCCGGCCCTGCTGGGCGCCTGGCTGCTCTCCTTCCCCGACCCCCTGGCCGTGCGGGCCGACTCGGCCCGGGCGGCGCTGCTGGCGACCGGGGCCGCGTGCCTGTGGGCCGCCGGGACCGTCCTGGGGCGGGCCGCCAGCCGGGAGCTGCGCTTCCTCGACCTCACGGCGCTGCGCTTCGCCGTCGGGCTGGCCACCCTGCTCGCGGTCGCCGGGGCCACCGGGACGCCCCTGGCCCTCGGGCGGGACGCGCTGCCCGACCTGCTGCTGCTCGCGCTCGTGCCCGGCCTGGCGGCCATGGTCCTGTACTACAAGGCGCTGGGCCGCACCCCTGCCTCCCGGGCCACGCTGGCCGAGCTGGCCTTCCCCCTCACGGCGGCACTGGTGGGCGTGCTCGTGTTCGGCACCCGGCCCGAGGCGTCGCAGTGGCTGGGCATGGCCCTGGTGCTGACCACCGTGGTCGCCCTGTCCTGGCACGAGCGCCGCAGCGAGCGCCCCGCCGTCGCCGTGGCGGAGGCGTCACCGGTCGGCCGCTGACCGACCCGGCCGAGGGGCCGGGGACCCGGCGGACGCGGGAAGGGCCCCCGACCGGTCCGGTCGGGGGCCCTTCGCACGCAGGTGGGGCCGGTCAGGCCTTGGCCGCCTCGTCGTCCTCCGCCGGGGCGTCGACCTCCTCGGCCTGCTCCTCGGCGTCCTCGAGCTCCTCGACGTCGTCGAGCTCGTCGAGGTCGCCGTCCTCGAGGTCGTCGTCCTCGTCACCCTCCTCGTCGGAGCCCTCGATGGCGTCCAGGTCGACGACGTTGCCGTCGGTGTCGGTGACCTTGGCGGCCTCCAGGACCGAGGCGAGCGCCTTGCGGCGGCCGACCTCGGCCACCATCGCCGGCACCTGGCCCTGCTGGTCGATCTGCTGGGCGAACTGCTGGGGGTTCATGCCGTACTGCTGGGCGGTCATCATGATGTACTCGATGAGCTCGCCCTGGTCGACGTCGACCTCGTCGCGCTCGACCATCTTGTCGAGCAGGAACTGGGTGCGCATCGCCTTGGTCGTGGACTCGGTGACCTCGGCGCGGTGGGTGTCGTCCTCGAGCCGGTTCTCGCCCTCGAGGTGACGGTGCACCTCGGCCTCGACGAGCGACTCGGGGACGGGGATGTCCACCATGGCCAGCATCTGGTCCAGGACCTTGTCCCGGGCGGCGACGCCCTGCTCGAAGCGGGCGGCCTGCTCGGCCTGGGCGCGCAGGTCGGCCTGCAGCTCCTCCATCGTGTCGTGGGGGCTGGCCAGCTGGGCGAACTCGTCGTCCAGCTCGGGCAGCTCGCGCTCCTTGGCGGCGGTGACGGTGACGGTCACGTCGGCCACCTCGCCGGCGCGGTCGCCGCCGGCCAGCGGGGAGGTGAACTCGACGGTGTCCCCCGTCTTGGTCCCGCGCAGCGCCTTGTCCAGGCCCTCGAGCATGGTGCCGGAGCCGATCTCGTAGGAGACGCCCGTGACCGAGTCGACCTCCTCGCCCTCGATCGTCGCCGACAGGTCGATGGTCAGGTGGTCGCCGGTCTTGGCCTTGCGCTTGATCGGCTTGAGCGTGCCGAACCGGGCGCGCAGGGCGTCCAGCCGGGTCTGCACGTCGTCGTCGGCGACCGTGGCCGGGTCGACCTGCACCTCGATGCCGGAGAAGTCGGGCAGCTCGAACGCGGGGACCACGTCGACCTCGGCCTCGAACTTCAGGTCCTGGCCGTCCTGGAGCGGCAGCTCGGTGAAGTTGACCTCCGGCTGGCCCAGCGGGGTCAGGTCGTGCTCGGCCATCGCCTGGCCGTAGAGCTCGGGCAGCGCCTCGTTCACCGCCTCCTGCACGACGGTCCCCCGACCGAAGCGCTGGTCGATGATCCGCTGGGGCACCTTGCCCTTGCGGAAGCCAGGGACCTGGACCTGGGCCCCGATGCCGGCGTAGGCCGCGTCCAGGTGGGGCTTGAGGTCCGCGGCGGAGACCTCGACGGTCAGCTTCACCCGGGTCGGGGACAGGTTCTCGACAGCGCTCTTCACTGCTGGTGCTCCAGAGGGTTGGGGGGTATGCGGTGCCCAGGGCACCACGGAACGGTTCACCTCATGCTAGGTGGTCGGGGTAGCCGGATTCGAACCGGCGGCCTTCCGCTCCCAAAGCGGACGCGCTACCAAGCTGCGCCATACCCCGTGGTCCCGGTGCACCGAGCACGGAGGACAGAGGGCTAGACTATCTGCTCGGCCCACCCGGCCCGTGCACGTGCGGCCGGGGGCCACGCGGGTGTAGCTCAATGGTAGAGCCCCAGTCTTCCAAACTGGCTACGCGGGTTCGATTCCCGTCACCCGCTCGCGCGTAGATTGAGGGCATGGACGCCTCCGAGGACGACGGCACCGTGCGGGTCACCGGCACGGGGAGGGCGACCGGCCGCCCGGACACCCTGGTGCTGGACCTGCGGCTGCAGGCGCACGGGTCGACGGTCGGGGAGGCGCTCACCGCGCTGACCCGCGCCTCGCACGCCTGCCACGACGCCGTCCCCGGGCTGCCGGTGCGGACCTCCGGCCTGGGCGTCCACCCCCGGCACGAGCAGGGCCACCAGCGCGGGCACACCGCCTCCCAGTCGCTCCACGTGCGCACCGGCGACCCCGCGTCGGCCGGGGAGCTGGTGCAACGGCTGGTGGACGCCGTGGGTGACGCGCTGGGGGTGGACGGGCTGCGGCACGAGGTGGCCGACCCCTCCGACCTGCACCGGCGGGCGCGCGAGCAGGCCTTCGCCGACGCCGCCGTGCGGGCCGAGCAGTACGCGGCCCTGGCCGGCCGCCACCTCGGCGCCGTCCGGGCGATCACCGAGCCCGGTGCACCCGGGCCCTCCCCCCTGCCGGCCGGGGCGGCCCGCACCGCGCTGGCCGCGGGTCCGGTGGTCGAGGCCGAGGACCTGGCGGTCGTCGCGGTCGTCGAGGTCGTCTGGGAGCTGCGCGGCTGAGGCCCGCCGCCGGCGCCGGGAGCGGCGCTCCGGTCGACACCGCCCCCGGGGGTGTGCTGGGGTGGGAGGTGCACCGGTCGCCCCACGGCGGCCACTCCCGAGCAGGAAGGACCAGCACCATGGGTTTCATGGACAAGGCCAAGGACGCCTTCGGCAAGCACGACGACAAGGTGGCCGACGCGGTCGACCAGCACTCGGACAGGATCGACCAGGGGATCGACCGCGGCACCGAGTTCGCCGACGAGCGCACCGGCGGCAAGTACGGCGAGCACATCGACAAGGGTGGCGACGCCGTGCGCGACCACCTGGACGGCCTGGACGGCAAGCAGGACGACTTCGGCGGGAACGCCGGCTCCGACGCCGACAAGGCCTGACGTCGACGAGGCCTGACGACGCACGACGAGGCCCCCGCACCGAACTGGTGCGGGGGCCTCGCGCTGCGCCGGGCATTCCCGGGTGCGCCGGTCAGGGCAGCGGGGGCAGCGTCCCGTCGGTCTCGTAGGCGGTCATCATGTCGATCCGCCGCTGGTGGCGCTCCTCGCCGGAGAACCCGGTCGTCAGGAAGGCCTCGACGATGGCCCGCCCCTCCTCCAGGGAGTGCATCCGGGCGCCGACGGAGACGACGCGGGCGTCGTTGTGCTGCCGCGAGAGCGTCGCCAGCTCCGGCGACCAGGCCAGCGCCGCGCGGATCCCCGTGACCTTGTTGGCCGCCATCTGCTCGCCGTTGCCGGAGCCGCCGAGCACCACGCCGAGGGAGCCGGGGTCGGCGGCCACGGCCTCGGCCGCGCGCAGGACGTAGACGGGGTAGTCGTCGAGCTCGTCGTAGCCGGCCGGGCCGTGGTCGACGACCTCGTGGCCCTGCTCGGTCAGCCAGGAGACGAGGTCCCGCTGCATCTCGTAGGCGGCGTGGTCGCCGCCGATGTGGACTCGCACGCAAGCTCCTCGGGTCGGTGGGTGGGGTGGGGAGGGGGTATGCCGTGGGCTCAGCCGAAGTCGGGGCCCTTGGTCCGGGTGCGCTTGAGCTCGTAGAACCCCGGGGTGCCGGCGACGAGCAGGCTGCCGTCCCACAGCCGGCCGGCGTCCTCGCCCTTGGGGGCCGGGGTGACGACCGGACCGAAGAAGGCCACGCCCTCCACCGCCACGACCGGGGTGCCGACGTCGTCGCCGACGAGGTCCATCGCCCGCTGGTGGCTGGCCCGCAGGTCCTCGTCGACCACGTCGGTGCCGCCGACCTGCGCCAGGGCCGGGTCCAGGCCCAGCTCGGCGAGCACCTCGACGGTGACCTGCTCCAGGTCGTCGGTGCCCCGCCCCTGCAGGTGGATGCGCTCGCCGTAGGCGTCGTACATCCGCTTGCGCAGGGCGTTGGCCTCCTTGCCCTCCAGGTCCTTGGTGGCGGCGACGATGGTGCGCACCGGCAGCCAGGTCCGCTCGAGCATGGCGGTGTAGTCCGGGTCCAGCTCGCGTCCCTCGTTGAGCACCGAGAGGCTCATCACCGACCAGGTGACGTCCACGTCGCGGACCTGCTCGACCTGCTCGAGCCAGCGGGAGGTCATCCACGCCCAGGGGCAGGCGGGGTCGAAGAACATCTCGGCATTGGTGCGGCTGGGTGCGGTGGTGGTCGTCATGGCACCATCGTCTCAGTTCTCCGCGGCGCCGCGGGCACCCGCCCCCGACGGCACGGCATACCTGCGCGTGCCCCGTGCAGCGTCGCGGAACCCGACGGACGACCCCCAGGAGGTCCTGCATGCCCGGCACCAACCTGACCCGCGACGAGGCGAGCGCCCGCTCCCTGCTCGTGTCCACCGAGTCCTACGACGTGGCGCTGGACCTGACCGCGGGCCCGGAGACCTTCCGGACCACCACGACGGTGCGGTTCGCCTGCACCGAGCCGGGCGCCCAGACCTGGATCGACCTCGTCGCCGCGTCGGTGGAGTCGGCGGTGCTCAACGGCCGTGCCCTGGACCCGGAGACCCACTGGACGGACGGCCGGCTGACCCTGCCCGACCTGCAGGCCGAGAACGAGCTGACCGTCGACGCGACCGGCCGCTACATGAACACCGGGGAGGGCCTGCACCGCTTCGTCGACCCGGTCGACGGGGAGGTCTACCTCTACACCCAGTTCGAGGTGCCGGACAGCCGCCGGATGTTCGCGGTGTTCGAGCAGCCCGACCTCAAGGCCACCTTCCGCTTCACCGTGACCGCACCGGCCCACTGGCAGGTCGTCTCCAACGAGCCCACCCCCGAGCCCGGTCCCGCCCCGGACGCGGCGAACGTCGACGGCGGCGAGGTGGCCCGGTGGGAGTTCCCCGCGACGCCGCGGATCAGCTCCTACATCACCGCGCTCGTGGCCGGTCCCTACGACGTGGTGCGCGACTCGGTGAGCACCCGGGCCGGGGAGGTCCCCCTCGGCGTGTTCTGCCGGCGCAGCCTGACGCCGCACCTGGACGCGGACAACATCCTGGCGGTGACCAAGCAGGGCTTCGCCTTCTTCGAGGAGGAGTTCGACCAGCCCTACCCGTTCAGCAAGTACGACCAGATCTTCACGCCGGAGTACAACATGGGCGCGATGGAGAACGCGGGGTGCGTGACCATCGTCGAGCAGTACGTCTTCCGGTCCAAGGTGACCCAGGCCATCGTCGAGCGGCGGGCGCTGACGATCCTGCACGAGCTGGCCCACATGTGGTTCGGCGACCTCGTGACGATGAGGTGGTGGGACGACCTGTGGCTCAACGAGAGCTTCGCCGAGTGGGCCTCCACCACCTGCCAGGCCGAGGCGACGGAGTGGACCGACGCGTGGACCACCTTCGGCACCGCGGAGAAGGCCTGGGCCTACAAGCAGGACCAGCTCTCCTCCACCCACCCGGTGGCCGCCGACATGGTCGACCTGGCCGCCGTGGAGGTGAACTTCGACGGCATCACCTACGCCAAGGGCGCCTCGGTGCTCAAGCAGCTGGTCGCCTACGTCGGGCGGGAGGCCTTCCGGGACGGCCTGCGCGCCTACTTCGCCCGGCACGCGTGGGGCAACACCACCCTGGCCGACCTGCTGGCCGAGCTGGAGGTGACCAGCGGCCGTGACCTGAGGCAGTGGTCGAAGGTCTGGCTGGAGACGGCCGGGGTGAACACCCTCACCCCGCACGTCAAGGTGGACGAGGACGGGACGATGACCTCGGTGGTGATCGAGCAGACCGCCCCCGAGGAGCACCCGACGCTGCGCCCCCACCGCCTCGCGGTGGGCTGCTACGACCTCGTCGACGGCGGGCTGGTGCGCACGCACCGCGTCGAGCTGGACGTCGACGGGGACCGCACCGAGGTGGCCGAGCTGGCCGGACGACCCCGCCCGGCCCTGCTGCTGGTCAACGACGACGACCTCGCCTACGCCAAGATCCGCCTCGACGAGGTCTCGCTGCGGACCGCGCTCGAGCACGTCCGCGACTTCGAGCAGTCGCTGCCCCGCTCGCTGGTGCTGGGCGCGGCCTGGGACATGACCCGGGACGGCGAGATGCCGGCCACCGACTACGTGCGTCTGGTGCTGCGGGCCCTGCCCGGGGAGACCGACTCGACCCTGCTGCGGGTGCTCGTGCAGCAGGTGACGACGGCGGCGAAGACCTACACCGCCGAGTCGCACCGGCAGGACGTCGTCGCCGAGCTGGCCGCGGGGCTGCGTGCCGCCGCCGAGGGCGCCGAGCCGGGCGGGGACGCCCAGCTGCAGCTGGTCACCGCCTGGGCGGCGCTGGCCCGCTCCGAGGAGGACGTGGCCCGGGTCGACGGGCTGCTCTCCGGCGGGCAGGAGCTGGCCGGGCTCGAGCTCGACCAGGACATGCGCTGGACGCTGCTGACGTCCCTGGCCGCGGCCGGGGCCGCCGACGAGGACCGGATCGCCGAGGAGCAGCGGCGGGACGACACCGCGACCGGACGGGAGAAGGCGGCCCGGGCCCGGGCGGCCCTGCCGACCCCCGAGGCCAAGGAGGCCGCGTGGGTGGCCGCCGTCGAGCAGCAGGGCCTGTCCAACTCCGTGCTCGCCGCGATGGCGCTGGGCTGGGGCTGGGTGCACGACGCGACGCTGCTGGAGCCCTACGTCGAGCGCTACCACGCCGTGGTCGAGCAGGTCTGGTCCGAGCGCACCCACCACATCGCCGAGTCGCTGGCCACCGGGTTCTACCCGCTGGCGGTCGCGACCCCCGCGCTGCGCGACGCGACCCAGGAGTGGCTCGACAGCCACCCCGACGTCTCCCACTCGCTGCGCCGCACGGTGGCCGAGAACCGCGACGCGGTGGCCCGGGCCCTCCGGGCGCAGGCGGTCGACGCCGCGCGCTGAGACCGGCACCACGGAGGGCCTGCGGGAGCGTCCCCGCAGGCCCTCCGTCGTCGGCCCCCCTGCTTGCCCGGCGCCCCGGCCGACCAGCCCCGGCGTGTCGCGCACCACCGGCCGACCGGCTCCGGCGTGTCGCGCACCGACGGCCGACCAGCCCCGGCGTGTCGCGCACCACCGGCCGACCGGCTCCGGCGTGTCGCGCACCGACGGCCGACCAGCCCCGGCGTGTCGCGCACCGACGGCCGACCAGCCCCGGCGTGTCGCGCACTGTGCCGTCAGCGCTGCGGCGTGTCGCGGGCCAGGGCACGGTTCCTGCACATGCACGGCCGTGGAAGGACGACCCCGGCGGCCTGGTGCTCCTTGGCCCGGTGCTCCTGGGTCCGACGCTCCTGGGCTCAGTGCCCCTGGTCGACCGTCCGGGCCAGCCGGCGGGCCGAGCGCCAGGTGAACAGCTCCTCCAGCCGCACCGCGTGCCCCTCCGGACCGGCCAGCGGCACCCGCCAGTTGGGGTACTCCTCGTCGGTGCCGGGCTGGTTGATGACCCGCTTGTCGCCCGCGAGGTCGCTGACGCTGACGCCCAGCAACTTGGCGGGGGTGCGGGTGAGGAAGGCGTGCAGCGCCTCGACCTGCTCGGGCACCGGTGCACCCTCGCGCAGCAGGCCGCGCCGCCGCAGGTCGCCCAGGACCTCGTCACGGGAGGCGGCGTCGGCCGCCTGCTCCTCCTCCAGCGACCGGTCGAGCAGCCCCAGCCGGTGGCGCAGCTCGACGTGCACCCCCTCGAGGTAGCCGGCCGTCGGCGGCAGGTCGTGGGTGGTGACGGTCGCCAGGCACAGCTCGCGCCACTCCTGCGGCTCCAGCAGCCCGCCGTCGCCCTCCCAGTCCCGCTCGAACCACAGGATCGAGGTGCCCATGACCCCGCGGTCGCGCAGGTAGTCGCGCACCCACGGCTCGACGGTGCCCAGGTCCTCCCCGACGACGACGGCACCGGCCCGGTGGGCCTCCAGCAGGAGGATGCCGATGGTCGCCTCGTGGTCGTAGCGCACGTAGGTGCCCTCGAACGGCTTGCGCCCCTGCGGGATCCACCACAGCCGGAAGAGCCCGATGACGTGGTCCACCCGCAGCCCGCCGCTGTCGCGCAGCGCGGCCCGCACCATGTCGCGGTAGGGGGCGTAGCCCAGCTCGGCGAGCTTGTCGGGCCGCCACGGCGGCTGGCTCCAGTCCTGGCCGAGCTGGTTGTACTGGTCCGCCGGGGCGCCGACGGTCACGCCGCGGGCCAGTGCGTCGCCCAGGCCCCAGGCGTCCGCCCCGTCCGGGTGCACGCCCACGGCCAGGTCGGAGATCAGCCCGATGGACATCCCGGTGTCGACCAGGTCGCGCTGCACCCGCGCCAGCTGGTCGTCGAGGATCCACTGCAGCCAGCAGTGGAACTCCACCTCGTCGGCGTTCTTCTCCCGGAAGGCCTCGACCGCGGCCCCCCGGGGGTCCTGCAGCTCCTCGGGCCAGCTGCGCCACCAGGTGCCGTGCACCTGGGACAGCGCGCACCAGGTCGCGTAGTCGACCAGCCCCTGCCCCTCGCGCTCGACGAAGGCGTGGAAGGCGCGGGCCCGCCGCAGCGACCGGCGCTGCCGGAAGATCATCCGCAGGGCCGCCTCCTTGGCCATCCAGACGGCGTCCCGCTCGATGAGGTCCAGGTCGAGGTAGCGCTTGGCGTCGTCGGCGTGCCACTCCACCAGCTGGCGCTCGGCCGCGGACAGGTAGGCCACCTCCGGCACGTCCTCGACCCTGATGTAGAGGGGGTTGACGAACCGGCGGCTGGTCGGCAGGTAGGGCGAGGGCTCGATCGGCGGGACCGGCTCCGCCGCGTGCAACGGGTTGACGAGGACGAAGTCGGCACCCAGGCCGGCCGCCCACGCACCGGCGTCGCCGAGGTCGGCCAGGTCGCCGATGCCCCACGACTCGTCGGACCGCATGGCGTAGAGCTGGGTCATCAGCCCCCAGCTCTGGGAGTCCTGCTCCGCGAGCACCTCGGGCAGCTCCAGCCGGGCGGGGGTGACCACCAGCGGCATCCGGCGAACGTTGCGGCCGGCGGCCACCTCGACCGTGTGCCACCCCAGGGGCAGGTCCTCGCCCAGGTCGAGCGGGACCCGCACGACGGTCACGCCGTCGAGCTCACGGGTCGCACGGGGCCGCCCGTCCCCCTCGAGGGTCCCGACCTCGTGGACGTGGCCGTCCTCGAGGACCACCCTGGCCTCGAACCGAACCCCCTCGGCCACGTGGACCGGCACCTCCGGGCGCCGGCCCTGCACGGTGACCACGACCGGCGGCAGCACCCGCGTCCAGGGCCGGCGGTCGACCTCCGCCAGGGCTGCCTCGACGTCCGCCTCGTCGGCGACCTGCACGCCCAGGGCGGCCAGGGCGGCACCGACCGTCTCCGCGGAGACCTGGACGTGGCGCCCCTGCCAGTCCCAGAACTCGGTCGCCACGCCGTAGGCCTCGGCGAGGGCGGACAGGCGGGGGGACAGCTCGGTCACGAGGACGACCTTTCGACGAACGCGGCGTGGCGGTGGCACCGCGCGGGGGATCCGGGGCGGACGGGCACACGGGTGCCCGACCTAGTTTGTCAGGCCCGGCGGCGTGCGCCGAACCGTGCGGGCGGGCGGAACCTCTTTAATGGGGGCCATGCACACGACCGGACCCCTGCGCACGGTGACCCTCCGATGACCTGGCCCGGCTGGGAGGCGGTGGCGACCTGGCTGCTGGGCGCGCCGCTGCGGATCGTCGGCGTGCTGCTCGCCGCGGTCGTGGTGCGCTGGCTGGTCCACCGGGCGATCCGGTCGCTGGTGGACACGGCGGTGGCCCGGGCCGACGACCACGAGCGGAGCAGCATCGAGCGGCTGGTGGGGGGCCGCCGGCCCGGCGACGCCGGGGAGCGGCGGCGGCAGCGCGCGCTGACGATGGGCTCGTTGCTGCGCAGCGCCTCGACGTTCGTCATCGCCACGATCGCCATCCTGACGGTCATGGCCGACCTGGGCCTGCCGCTGGCCCCGCTGCTGACCTCCGCGGGCATCGGCGGCGTCGCCCTGGGCTTCGGCGCCCAGTCCCTGGTCAAGGACTTCCTGTCGGGGATCTTCATGATCATCGAGGACCAGTACGGCGTCGGCGACCTCGTCGACACCGGGGAGGCCGTGGGCACCGTCGAGGAGGTGACCCTGCGGGTGACCCGCCTGCGGGACGCCAGCGGGGTGGTCTGGTTCATCCGCAACGGCGAGATCGTCCGGATCGGCAACAAGAGCCAGGGCTGGGCGGTGGCGACCATCGACGTGCCGGTCGCCTACGACGAGGACCCGCACCGGGTCACCGAGCTGCTCTCCCGGGTCGTGGCCGAGACCGCGGACGACCCCGCCTGGGCCGACCGGCTCCTGGAGACCCCCACCGTGGCGGGCGTGGAGTCGGTCTCCGGCGGCACGATGACGATGCGGATCTTCGCCAAGACCCGTCCCGGCGAGCAGTTCGCCATCCCCCGCGAGATCCGCGAGCGGGCCAAGCAGGCCTTCGACGAGGCCGGCGTGCGGGGCCCGACGATCAGCCCCTGGGGCGGCGGGCAGCCCTCCTGAGGGCCCCCGGGGTCGTCCCGGCGGGCTCCGGCACCTGAGACACTGGCGGGTGTGAGCCAGCAGCATCAGCCGACCGGGACGGGCGAGCGCCTCGTCCCCCAGCAGACCTTCTACGAGCGCGTCGGCGGGCACGACACCTTCCGCCGGCTCGTGGCCGAGTTCTACCGGGGCGTGGCCGGCGACCCGCCGCTGAAGGAGATGTACCCCGAGGAGGACCTGGGCCCGGCCGAGGACCGCCTACGGATGTTCCTCGAGCAGTACTGGGGCGGTCCGACGACCTACTCCGAGCGCCGGGGCCACCCCCGGCTGCGTATGCGGCACGCGCCGTTCGCGGTGACCCCCACGCAGCGGGACCGGTGGCTGCACCACATGAACGCCGCGATCGACACGATCACCGACCGGCTCTCCCCCCTCGACGAGGAGCAGCTGCGGGCCTACGTGGCGCACGCCGCCCAGGCCATGGTCAACTCCTTCGAGGAGGACCACCGCCCGGGCGGCACCGCCGCCGGCTGAGGGGGGGCCGGACCGACCCCGCCACCACCTACGCTGGTGGCCCGTGACTGCCGACCAGAGCTCCCCGGTCCCCTCCGTCCCCGCGCACCACCTGCCCGAACCGCCGGACCCCGCCGACCCGCACCAGCCCATCCCCCACTCGGCGCCCTGGTGGCGGCACGCGGTGATCTACCAGGTCTACCCGCGCAGCTTCGCCGACGCCGACGGCGACGGGATCGGCGACCTGCCCGGGGTCACCTCCCGGCTGCCCTACCTGGCCGACCTGGGGGTGGACGCGGTCTGGCTCAGCCCCTTCTACGTCTCCCCGATGGCCGACGCCGGCTACGACGTGGCCGACTACCGCGACGTCGACCCCCTGTTCGGGACGCTCGCCGACGCCGACGAGCTCATCGCCCGGGCGCACGAGCTGGGGATCCGCGTCCTCGTCGACCTGGTGCCCAACCACACCAGCGACGAGCACGCGTGGTTCCGCGAGGCGCTGGCCGCCGGGCCCGGTTCCCGCGAGCGGGCCCGCTACGTCTTCCGCGACGGGTCGGGCCCGGACGGCTCCGAGCCGCCGAACAACTGGAAGTCCGTCTTCGGCGGGCTCGCCTGGACCAGGGTGCAGGAGGCCGACGGCAGCCCCGGCCAGTGGTACCTGCACCTGTTCGACGACAAGCAGCCCGACCTGGACTGGCGCAACCCCGAGGTCGTCGAGGAGTTCCACGACGTGCTGCGGTTCTGGCTGGACCGGGGCGTCGACGGCTTCCGGGTGGACGTGGCCCACTCCCTCGTCAAGGCCGAGGGGCTGCCCGACTGGACGGTGCGCACCGGGATGCTCGGCGACCAGGGCGAGGACGGGACCGAGGACGCCGGTGAGCCGGCCACGACGGACCCGCGGACCAAGGAGCTGGGCCCGATGTGGGACCAGGAGGAGGTCCACGAGATCTACCGCGGGTGGCGCCGGGTGCTCGAGGAGTACAACCCCTCCGGCGACCCGGACCAGGACCGCATCCTGTGCGCGGAGGCGTGGCTGCCGAGCCAGGAGCGCACCATGCGCTACGTGCGGCCGGACGAGATGCACCAGGCGTTCAACTTCCAGTTCCTGGAGATGTCCTGGCGGGCCGAGGACGTGCGGGAGGTCGTCGACACCTCGCTGCGCGCCGCCGACGAGGTCGGCGCCCCCACGACCTGGGTGCTGTCCAACCACGACGTCGTGCGGCACGCCTCCCGGCTGGGGCTGCCGGTGGGGTCCCCCCGCCCGAACGGGATCGGGGCCGGCTCCGAGCAGCCCAACCCGGTGCTCGGCCTGCGGCGTGCCCGGGCCGCGACCACCCTGATGATGGCGCTGCCGGGCTCGGCCTACGTCTACAACGGCGAGGAGCTCGGCCTGCCGGACCACACGGCGCTGCCCGACCGGCTCCGCCAGGACCCGGCCTTCCACCGCACCGCGGGCGTCGAGCTGGGCCGGGACGGGTGCCGCGTGCCGCTGCCGTGGGTGGCCGACGAGCCGTCCTACGGCTTCGGCCCCGGACCGCGCAGCTGGCTGCCCCAGCCGTTGCTCTACGGCCCGCTGGCGGCGGACCGCCAGGAGGGCGTCTCCTCCTCCACCCTCGAGCTCTACCGCACGCTGCTGCGGCTGCGCCGGGAGCACGACCTGGGGGTCGGCGGCCTGCACTGGGAGGGCGGCTGGGGCCCGGACGTGCTGGCCTTCCGCAACGCCCGGGAGGACGGCCGGCCGGTCACCGTCGTGGCCAACCTCGGCGAGGACCTCCTCGACCTGCCGGAGGGGCTCGAGGTGCTGGTCGCCAGCGGCCGCCTCGAGGACGGGCGGCTGCCGCAGGACACGACGGTCTGGCTGGCCTAACGCCCCTCGTCCCGGTCGCCGTCCTGCCCTCCCTGCCCCTCCTGCCCGTCGGGGTCGGCGGGACGGCGCACCTGGACCTCGCGGATCCGCATACCCTCCATCGCGGTGACCCGCAGCAGCACCGGTCCGGCCCGGACCTCGTCACCCTCGGCGGCCATCCTGCCCAGGCGGGCGAGCACGAGGCCGGCCACCGTCTCGTAGCCGCCCCGCGGCAGGTGCACGTCGAGCGCGTCCTCGAGCTCCTCGACGATGAGCCCGCCGGAGACCCGCAGGGTGCCGTCGGCGCGCACGAGGGAGTCCTCGGGGTCGGGCTCGGTGTCGTACTCGTCGTAGATCTCCCCCACCAGCTCCTCGACGAGGTCCTCGACGGTGACGATCCCCTCGGTGCCGCCGTGCTCGTCGACGACCAGCGCCAGGTGCTGCTGGGTCTCCTGGAGCAGGTGCAGGCTGGCGAGCACGGGCTTGCTCACCGGCAGCGCGGTGATCTGGCGCGTGACGTCGCCGACCCGCACGCCGGCCCGCCGGTCGTCGTCGATGGTCAGCAGGTCGCGGATGTGCACGAAGCCCAGGACGTCGTCGGTCGACTCCCCGGTCACCGGGAAGCGGCTGTGGCTGGACCGCCGCACGAGGTCCTCCACCTCCTCGACGGTGCGGTCGGCCTCGAGGAACTCCACGTCCGGCCGCGGGCGGAGCACGTCGCCCAGGGTGCGCTCCCCGGCCCGGAAGACGTCGCGCAGGATCTGCCGGCTGTAGGGGCGCAGGTCGCGGTTGTCCTCGACGACCCGCCGCAGCTCCTCGATGGTCATCTGCTCGTTGGTGGCCTCCGGGTCCCCGCCGAGCAGCCGGACGACGAGGTTGGTGGAGACCGACAGCAGCCAGATCACCGGGCGCAGCAGCCGGGCGAAGACCCCCAGCGGAGGGGCCAGCACGCGGGTGAACCCCGCCGAGCGCTGCATCGCCAGCCGCTTGGGCACCAGCTCGCCGAGCACCAGCGACAGGTAGGCGATCAGCAGGGTCATCAGGACCAGGGACAGCGGGTCGGCCAGCGTCTCGTCGAGCCCGAGGCGCTGCAGCCCCACCGAGACCGTGGGCGAGATCGTGGCACCGCCGAAGGCCGAGGAGAAGAAGCCGGCGACCGTGACCCCGACCTGCACCGCGGAGAGGAAGGTGTTGGGGTCGCGGACCAGCGCCGCGGTCCGGCGGCCCCGTCCCCCGGAGCGCTCGATGTCGTCCACCTGGGAGGGCCGCAGCGAGACGATCGCCATCTCGGTGGCCGCGAACACCCCGCCCACGAGGACGAAGAGCAGCACGAGCAGCACGTTGGTGAGCAGGGCGGTGTCCATGGACCGAGGGTATGGCGTGGGTCAGGGGCGGGGACCGTCCGCGGCGGCGCCGGGGCCGCCCTCGGCGAGCGCGTCGAGCTCGCGCGGGAGGGTGCGCATGCCCAGGAGCGGGGAGAGCAGGACGGGCAGGGCGGCCAGGACCGCGACCGAGGCGAAGATCCACAGGGTGGGCACCACCCCGAGCTCCCGGCCCAGCAGCCCGCCGGCGAACGCGCCCACCGGCATCGGCCCCCACACGAGGAACCGGACGGAGGCGTTCATCCGCCCCAGCAGCGGACGCGGGCACAGCCGCTGGCGGAAGCTGACCTGGGCGATGTTGTAGACGACCACCCCCCAGGAGGTGACGAAGCCGCCCACGAGCAGGGTGGGCACGGGCGGCAGGACGCTGGCCAGGGGGGTGGAGAGCATGGCCAGCCCGCTGACGACGGCCGCGACGGGGATGGCCCGTCCCTCCCCCACGAGCCGGGCGAACCGTCCCGAGCTGACCGCGCCCAGCAGCCCGCCCACGGCGCCGACCGACAGCACCAGGCCCAGGGTCGTCTCCGCCAGCCCGAGGGTGCGGACCGCGTAGAGCACGAAGAGCCCGAAGACGGCCGACGAGGCGAGGTTGGACAGCCCCGTGCAGGACACGACCCGCCGCAGCAGCGGGTGGCCGAGCACGAACGCCATACCCTCCCGGACCTCGGTGACCAGGGGACGCCGCGTGGCGGGGTCGGAGGGCTCCTCCCGGTGCCGGATCCGGCTGACGAACAGCGCGGAGAGCGCCATGCAGACCGCGGTGACGGCGATCGTCAGCGGTGAGCCGACCAGCCGGACCAGGCCCGCGGCCGCGGCCGGGCCGACGACCCCCGCGGTCTGCTGGCTGGCCTGCAGCTTGCCGTTGCCCTCGCCGATCTGGTCGCCGTCGACGATCTGCGGCAGGTAGGACTGGTTGGCCACGTCGAAGAAGACGCTGATGCAGCCGACGGTGAAGGCGACCCCGTAGAGCTGGCCCATGGTCAGCGCGTCGAGCAGCCAGGCCAGGGGCAGGGTGAGGAGCAGTGCGGCCCGCAGCAGGTCTCCGAGGACGATGACCAACCTCTTGCGCCACCGGTCGACCCAGGCACCGGCCGGCAGGCTGATGAGCAGGAAGGCCAGGGACTCCAACGCGGCGAGCAGCCCCATCTGGAAGGCGTCCGCGCCGAGCACCTGCACGGCCATCAGCGGCATCGCCAGGCCGACGAACTGGGCGCCGAACACCGAGACGGTGTCCCCCAGCCACAGCTGGCGGAAGTCGTGGTGGTGCCACAGGGATCGGCGCGGGGCGTACGCCGGGATCGTCACCGGCCGATCGTCCGCCACCGATTGAGATTTGTCAATCACTCGTGGGACACTGCCGCCATGCCGCCCGCCACCGTCCCCGAGCGCCGGGACGCGACCGACGCGGAGGCCCGGGCCCTGGCCTCGACGGTCCGGCTTCGCATCCTGCGGATCACGCTGGACGAGCCGCTGACCAACCGGGAGATCGCCGCGGCCCTCGACCTCAACCCGGCCACGGCCCTGCACCACGTGCGCACCCTCGTCGACACAGGTTTCCTCGAGGCGCTGCCCGCGCGCCGGGGGCGCCGCGGGGCGCGGGAGATCCCCTACCGGGCGACCGGGAGGTCGTGGCAGGTGCGCACGCCGACCGGCTCGTCGTCCCTCGTCGAGACCTTCCTCGCCGAGATCGGCCCGGTCCCCGAGGCCGACCGCGAGCTGACCCGGCTGGGCCTGCGGCTGCCGCCGGAGGAGCTCGAGGAGCTGCGCCGCAGGCTGCACGCCCTCCTGGAGGAGTTCTCCCAGCGCCCCCGCGACCCGGCCGCCGAGCCCTGGTCGCTGCTCGTCGCGCTGCACCCCGAGGTCCGCCGCGCCCCGAGGCCCGGCGGCGCCCCGACCGTCAGCGGCACAGGACGTGGCCTGCAGGCAGGCTGACGCGGGTCCACGGGCCGCTGCGGTGCACGGTCGCGGCGCCGTCCAGGTCCCGGGCGAAGCCGAGGGAGGTCACGGCCAGGCCGGCCCCTGCGGGCACGCCGGCGGCCAGCTCGCGCCCCCAGACGCGGGCCCGTAGCGAGGCCACGGCCGCGGCCCCCGCGCCGTCCGGCGTGCCCTGGGCGACCTCGGCGATGCCCTGGCGCGCGGCGTCGACCAGGTCGGCGACGGGGACCTGTCCCGCCGGCTCCCACCCGCCCCGTGGCGGGGTCAGCGCGGTCCAGGACGGGGAGACGGTGGTGGGCGGCACGTCGAGCTCGGTCCCCGCGTCGCCGGTGGCCGACCGGCGGGCGAACCGGTCGGTCAGCCCCCGCAGGGGCACCGTGGCGTCCAGGTCGTGCTCGTCGGCCAGCGACATCGTGCGCAGCCCCAGCACGGTGCCCGCCCGGGTCAGCCCCTGGCCGGGCAGCACGCACACCCAGGCGGCCAGCACCCGGCCGGGCGCCTGCAGCCGCACCGCCCCGTCCTCGTCGAGGGTCAGCGCCCGCCCGGCGTAGGTGGCCAGGTCGGCCACGGTCTCGCCGTCGGCGAACCGCAGGACGGTGCCCCGGGCCGCCCCGTTCACGCGCGCCCCCTGCGCCGGTCGCCCCGCAGCAGGGGAGGAGGCCCGGCGACCGCGGCGAGCGCGTCGCGCTCCGGCGCGCCCAGCCGGCGGGGCCGCTGGTCCGCCAGGTCGTAGGCGACCAGCGTGACCCGGCCCCGCGCGTAGACCGTGTCGTCCCCGACGGGGCCGCCCACGGCATACCCCAGCTCGAAGGAGGCCGCCCCCACGTCGCTGCACCACACCGCGACCCGGGCCGGCGCGTAGGCGTAGCCCATGGGGAGCAGGTAGTCGATCGCCTGGGAGACCACGAGCATGCCCTCGTCGATGAGGTCGCGCTCGGCGCCGAACCAGTCCTTGAACGCCAGCACGCGGGCCTCCTCGAAGAACCGCAGGTACTGCACGTTGTTCACGTGGGCGTAGGCGTCCATGTCCGACCAGCGCACGGGGACCGGGTAGATCCGCGCGGCCTCCGGGACGTCGGGCAGGGGGACGGCGGCGGCGGGCTCGGGTCGGGCGGTCATGGGGCCATTGTGGCGGCCGACCCCCGCAGCCGGCGCCACGCGGTCCGCACGTGCGCCTCGGCCAGCACCTCCGCGGCGGCGGGGTCGTGGGTGGCCACGGCCTCGAGGATCGTCTCGTGCTCGCGGTCCAGGTCCTGGACGAGGTCTGCGTAGGTCTCCTCGTCGAGGGCGGTGAACCGCTCCATGAGCGGGCGGCGCAGGGCCTCACGGATCGCCTCGGTGGTGTCGGCGGCCAGCCCGTTGCCCGCGGCCTGGGCCAGGGCCACGTGGAAGGCCGTGTCGCCGTCGTTGAAGCCCTTCCGGTCGGTCGCGGTGCGCATCTGCTCCAGGTGGGAGCGCATCAGCGCCAGGTCGGCGTCCGTGGCCCGGGTGGCCGCGAGCCGGGCGGAGAGCCGTTCCAGCGCGGTCCGGACCTCGACGACCTCGTCGAGGGGGAAGTGGGCCAGGGCCACGTGCAGCCGCAGCAGGCGGGTCATCGCCCCGGAGGGCAGGGCGCTGACCCGGGTGCCCCCGGCCCGGCCCGCCCCCACCGACGGGGCCAGCACGCCCTGCGCCTGCAGGCTGCGCACCGCCTCGCGGACGACCGCGCGGCTGACCTCCAGGCGCGCGGCCAGGTCGCGCTCGGCCGGCAGCTGGTCGCCGACCTGGAGCCGCCCGTCGAGGATGCGCTCCTCGACCCAGGCCACCACCGTCTCGTAGGCGCGGGGCGCGGCGGGACCCCCGGGAGCCGCCGCGCGTGCCTTCACCCCAACCTCCCTGCCCGGACGTCTTGACGAGCGGGGAGTCTAGCCCTAGCCTCGGGTCCATTCCAATGGTCAGACCATTACCGGGAGACTCGATGACGAGCCAGGGCCCCACCGTGGCGATCTTCGCCACCTGCTTCAACGACACCATGTGGCCTGAGGCCCCCCGGGCCACCGTCACGCTGCTGGAGCGGCTGGGGTGCACGGTGGTCTTCCCCCGCGAGCAGACCTGCTGCGGCCAGATGTTCACCAACACCGGGTATGCCGACGAGGCGGTCCCCCTCGTGCGGAAGTTCGTCGACGTCTTCGAGCGCTACGAGCACGTGGTCGCCCCCTCCGGCTCGTGCGTGGGCTCGGTCCGCGACCAGCACGCCATGCTCGCCCGTCGCTCCGGGGACGGCGGCCTGGTCACCGCGGTCGAGGAGCTGACCCCCCGGGTGCTCGAGCTGTCCGAGTTCGTCGTCGACGTCCTGGGGCGCACCGACGTCGGGGCCTACTTCCCCCACCGGGTCACCTACCACCCCACCTGCCACTCGCTGCGGATGCTGCACGTGGGCGACCGCCCCCTGCGGCTGCTGCGCGAGGTGCGCGGCATCGACCTGGTCGACCTGCCGAACGCCACCGAGTGCTGCGGCTTCGGCGGCACCTTCGCCGTCAAGAACGCCGACACCTCCATCGCGATGGGCTCGGACAAGGCCCGGCACGTGCGGGAAACCGGTGCGGAGGTCCTGGTGGCCGGCGACAACTCCTGCCTGTCGCACATCGGCGGCATCCTGGGGCGCCAACGCTCGGGCGTGCGCACCCTGCACCTGGCCCAGATCCTGGCCTCGACCGAGGAGGACCCGGCATGAGCACCTCCCCCGCCGACCACGGCGCGCCCCCCACCGGCGACGTCGGCGCCGGCCCCACGGCATACCCCGACGAACCCGCTCCGCTGCAGCGGACCTCGGCCACCTTCCTGGGGATGCCCTCCTTCCAGACCGCGGCGAAGGCCGCGCTGGCCGACACCCAGCAGCGACGCAACCTCGCGCACGCCACCGCCACGATCCGCGGCAAGCGGGCCGCCGTCGTGGCCGAGGTCGAGGCGTGGGAGGAGCTGCGCGTCGCGGGCGCGGCCGCCAAGGACGAGGTGCTGCACCACCTGCCGCACTACCTGGAGCAGCTGGAGGAGAACCTCACCGCCCGCGGTGCGACCGTGCACTGGGCCCGGGATGCCGAGGAGGCCAACCGGATCGTCGTGGGCCTGGTGCAGGAGCGGGACGCCGACGAGGTGGTCAAGGTCAAGTCGATGGCCACCCAGGAGATCGAGCTCAACGAGGCCCTCGAGGCCGCCGGGATCCACGCCTGGGAGACCGACCTGGCCGAGCTGATCGTCCAGCTGGGCCACGACCGACCCAGCCACATCCTCGTACCGGCCATCCACCGCAACCGGGCCGAGATCCGCGAGATCTTCCTGCGCGAGATGGGCGAGGTCGGCCGGCCGGCGCCCGCCGACCTCAACGACGAGCCTGCCAGGCTGGCCGAGGCCGCGCGGCTGCACCTGCGGGAGAAGTTCCTCCGGGCCAAGGTCGCCGTCTCGGGGGCCAACTTCGCCGTCGCCGACACCGGCACGCTCGTCGTCGTGGAGTCCGAGGGCAACGGCCGCATGTGCCTGACCCTGCCCGAGACGCTCATCTCGGTCGTCGGGGTGGAGAAGGTGCTGCCCACCTTCGCCGACCTCGGCACCATGCTGCAGCTGCTGCCCCGGTCCAGCACGGGCGAGCGGATGAACCCCTACACCTCGATGTGGACCGGTGTGCACGCGGGCGACGGCCCCCAGGACGTGCACGTCGTGCTAGTCGACAACGGCCGCAGCCACGTGCTCGCCGACCCGGTCGGGCGGGACGCCCTGCGCTGCATCCGCTGCTCGGCCTGCCTCAACGTGTGCCCGGTGTACGAACGGGCCGGCGGGCACGCCTACGGCTCGGTCTACCCCGGCCCCATCGGCGCGGTGCTCAACCCGCAGCTGCGCGGGACCGGCTCGGACGTCGACAAGTCGTTGCCCTACGCCTCGAGCCTGTGCGGGGCCTGCTTCGAGGCCTGCCCGGTGCGCATCGACATCCCCGCCCTGCTCGTCCACCTGCGCACCCAGGTGGTCGACGAGGCCTCCGGCCGCTCGGTCGAGGCGCTCGGCATGAAGGCCGCCGCGTGGACCTTCGCCGACCACCGGCGGCTGGAGGCCGCCCAGCGGGCCGCGACGGTCGGCGGCCGGCTCCTCGGTGACCGGACGATCCGGACGGTGCCCGGGCTGGGCGCCTGGGCTCAGGCCCGCGACGTGCCGACGCCGCCGAAGGAGACCTTCCGCCAGTGGTGGCGGCGCACCCACGGGGACGGGGCCGGCGCGGACGGGACCGGCACGGACGGGACCGGCACGGACGGGAGGACGGCATGAGCACCGCACGCGAGGAGATCCTGGGCCGGCTGCGCGCCGCGACGGCCGACGTGAGCACCCCGGTGGGTCACCGCGGCGAGGTCCCGGTGATCCAGGAGGAGGGCGAGAGCGAGCAGGCCACCGTCGAGCTGTTCGTCGAGAACGTGGCCGACTACCGGGCGGAGGTGGCCCGGTGCGGGCCGGACGAGGTCGCCGCCGCCGTCGCCGACGCCCTGCGCCGCCGCGGGTCGCGCTCGGTCGTCGTCCCCTCCGGCCTGGACGCCTCGTGGGTGGCCGGGCTGGCCGAGGACGGCGTGGAGCTACGGCCGGACTCGGCCCTCACGGCCGACCAGCTCGACGAGGTCGCGGCCGTCGTCACGGCCTGCCGGGTGGGGATCGCCACCACCGGCACCATCGTGCTGGACCACGCCGACGACCAGGGGCGGCGGGCCCTCTCGCTCGTGCCCGACCACCACGTCTGCGTCGTCGGCGTCGACCAGGTCGTCCACGACGTGCCCCAGTCCCTGGGGCGGCTGGACGCCACCCGTCCGATGACGTGGATCAGCGGCCCGAGCGCGACCAGCGACATCGAGCTGGACCGGGTCGAGGGGGTCCACGGCCCGCGGAACCTCGACGTGATCGTCGTCGGGTAGGCGGGCGCGACCGTTAGGCTCCTGCCCGTGACCGACGCACCCCTGCACGACCCCATCGACGCCCTCCTCGACGTCCTCGACCTCACCTGGGAGGGGTCGACGACGATCCGGGCCGCGGCGCCCGAGGGGCTGGCCGTCGACCTCGGGGCGTCCGAGGGCGACATCTTCCTGGGGCAGAGCCAGCGCCAGGCGCACGGGCGGGTCTTCGGCGGGCAGGTGCTCGCGCAGGCCGTGGTCGCGGCCGGACGGACCGTCGCCACGGTCGAGGACGGGACCGACACCACCCCGCAGGAACGGCACATCCACAGCCTGCACGCCTACTTCCTGCGCCCGGGCGACGACCGTCGGCCGATCCAGTTCGTCGTGGAGCGGATGCGCGACGGGCGCAGCTTCTCGGCCCGCCGCGTGCACGCCCTGCAGGAGGGGCGGATCCTGCTGTCGCTGACCGCCTCCTTCCAGGAGCCCGCCGACGGCATGGAGCACCACCTGCCGATGCCGGAGGTCCCCGGCCCCGAGGGGCTGCGCTCGGACCGCGACATCCTGGGGCGGATCGACCACCCGGTCGCCCGGCACAACGCGCGCACCCGCGCGCTGGACCTGCGCCACGTGGAGCCGCTGCTGCTCGGCCCGGCCGAGCCCGGGCCCGGTGAGCAGTCGGTCTGGATGAGGGTGGAGCGGGAGCTGGCCGACGACCCGCTGCTGCACGCGGCCGTGCTGGCCTACGCCTCGGACTACGTCCTCCTGGAGCCCGTGCTGCGCCGCCACGGCGTCGGCTGGGGCGACCCGCGGCTGCGGCCGGCGAGCCTGGACCACGCGATGTGGTTCCACCGCCCCGCGCGGGTGGACGGGTGGATGCTCTACACCCAGTCCTCCCCCTCGGCGCAGTCCGGCCGCGGGCTGGGGCTGGGGCACATGTATGCCGCGGACGGCACGCTGCTGGCGACCGTCGCCCAGGAGGGCATGGTCCGGCTCAAGGAGTAGGTTCGTCCTCCGCGCTCAGGTCAGGTGGTCGTGGTCGCCGCCGACCCACGACGCATACCGCTGCGCCGACCGGCGCACCACGTCCCTGGCGTCCGTGGGCACCTGCAGCCCGAAGTTGTCGTAGAGCCGGTCGAAGGTCAGGCCGGCGAGGGTGTCCGCCACCCGGGTCACGACCGCGGCGGACAGGGGTATGAGGTTGGGGAAGGACCGCATGAAGCTCACCCACCCGGCGTCCGGGACCGCCTTGCAGGTGTCGCCGGAGAGCAGGACGCCCCGGCCCTCCGCACCCGCGACCCACACGGCCACGCTGCTGCCGGGGAAGTGGCCCCCGGGCTGGAGCACGCGGATGCCCGGCAGCACGTCGAACGGCTCGGACCACGTGGTGATCTCACCGTCCGCGCCCCACCGCCGCACCCACTCCCGGTCGGCCTCGTCGACGTGGCCGGGCACCTCCCACAGCAGGTTGCCGTGCGGGGTGCGCACGAGCATCGCGCTCTGCCCAACGTCGGCCCGCGGCACGGCGTGCAGCGTGTAGCAGTCCGGCTCCACCTCGGTGATCTCGACGTGGAAGCCCTCGGCGGCACGCTGCGCTAGGGTGGTCCAGCGCTGACCGCCGGCGGGGACGTACTGACGTTCTTCGGCGCAGATCGCGCAGGTGTCCTCGTCGAGGTCGTTCTCCACCCCGCAGGTCGCGCACAGCCTCCAGGCCTCGGCGGCAGCCATGTGTGCCACTCTAGGCGTGGGACCCGGTGTCCGGCCGGGGGCCAGGGAGGCGAGGGCGATGTGGTGGCAGGAGCTGCTGTGGGGCGTCTGGAACGGCATCACGGCCTGGGTGGTGCTCGTCGCGCACGTCTTCGGCGCCTGGGACCGGTTCCCGGTCTACGACCCCGACCGGGCGGGCAACTGGTACGACCTGGGCTTCCTGCTGGGTGCGGGATCGCCGGTCCTGGGGATGCTGGGCGGGCGGCGGGCCTCCGGGGGGCGGGGCTGACGCTCACGCACCGCGCAGCGGCAGGGTCCGCCCGGAGACGACGTGCCGCTCGGCCCCGCTCACGGGGTCGGTGAACCTGACCTCCTGCGCCAGCAGCTGCAGCGGCTGGGAGAAGTCGTCGGCGGGCACCTCGCGCACCACGGGGTAGAGCGGGTCGCCCAGGATCGGGACGCCCAGGCCGGAGAGGTGGACCCGGAGCTGGTGGGTCCGCCCGGTCCGAGGGGTCAGCCGGTAGCGACCGACGCCGGGAGCGACGGTGCCGACGAGCTCCACGAACGTCTCGGCGTTGGGCTCCCCCGGCTCGACGGCGGCCTGGAGCTGTCCGCGGCGCTTGACGAGCCGGTCGCGCACGACCGTCGGCAGGTCGAGGTGCTCCGCCGTCGGCGCCAGCGCCTCGTAGGTCTTGGTCAGCCCTCCCTCCTGCACCATCCGCTGGTAGGCACCGCGGACGTCCGCCCGCGTCGTGAGCAGCAGGACGCCGCTCGTGAGCCGATCGAGGCGGTGCACCGGCGACAGCTCCGGCAGGCCGAGGCGACGGCGCAGCAGCACCACGGCCGTCTGCGCCACGTGCGAGCCGCGTGGCATCGTCGCCAGGAAGGGCGGCTTGTCCACGGCCAGCAGCCCGGTCTCTTCGTCGTGCAGCAGGACCGTCAGCTCACCGGGCACCACGACCTCCTCGGGCAGGTCCCGGTAGAGGTAGACGCTGGCGCCGGGCCCGTAGGGCGTGGCCGGGCCGACCCGGGTGCCGTCGCCCAGCAGGACCTCCCCCGCCCGGACGCGACGGCATACCCCGTCCTCGTCGCCCGTCACCGCGACGAGGAACTCCACGACGGTGCGGGGGTGCTCCGCGGAGCAGTCCCCGCGGTCGTGCTCCGCGGAGCAGGCCCCGCGGTCGTGCTCCGCGGAGCAGCCCGGCCGGGCCGGCATCCGCACGCGCGCAGGCCCCAGCCCCTCCCTGGGAGGGAGCGGAGGCCGGGGCCTGCGTCGGCGTGCCATGGACCGGCTGGGCCCGTCGCGCGTCAGTCGCGGGTGAGCTTGCGGTAGGTCACCCGGTGCGGTCGGGCCGCCTCGGCCCCGAGACGCTCGATCTTGTTCTCCTCGTAGGCGCCGAAGTTGCCCTCGAACCAGTACCAGGCCGCGGGGTCCTCCTCGGTGCCCTCGTAGGCCAGGATGTGGGTGGCGACCCGGTCGAGGAACCACCGGTCGTGGCTGATGACCACCGCGCAGCCGGGGAAGGCCTCCAGAGCGTTCTCCAGCGAGCCGAGGGTCTCCACGTCGAGGTCGTTGGTGGGCTCGTCCAGGAGCAGGAGGTTGCCGCCCTCCTTGAGGGTCAGCGCCAGGTTGAGGCGGTTGCGCTCGCCGCCGGAGAGCACCCCGGCCTTCTTCTGCTGGTCCGGGCCCTTGAAGCCGAACTGGCTGACGTAGGCCCGCGAGGGGATCTCGACGTTGCCGACCTGGATGAAGTCGAGCCCGTCGGAGACGACCTCCCACAGCGACTTCTCGGGGGCGATGTTCTCGCGGGACTGGTCGACGTAGGAGATCTTCACGGTGTCGCCGATCTTCACGGTGCCGTCGTCCGGCTCCTCGAGACCCACGATCGTCTTGAAGAGCGTGGTCTTGCCGACGCCGTTGGGCCCGATGACGCCGACGATGCCGTTGCGGGGCAGGGTGAACGACAGGCCGTCGATGAGGACCCGGTCGCCGAAGCCCTTGCGCAGGTCGGTCACCTCGATGACCTGGCTGCCCAGCCGGGGACCCGGTGGGATCTGGATCTCCTCGAAGTCCATCTTGCGGGTCTTCTCGGCCTCAGCGGCCATCTCCTCGTAGCGGGCCAGGCGGGCCTTGTTCTTGGTCTGCTTGGCCTTGGCGTTGGAGCGGACCCATTCCAGCTCCTTCTCCAGGCGCTTGGCCAGCTTGGCGTCCTTCTTGCCGGCGATGGCCAGCCGCTCGCGCTTCTTCTCCAGGTAGGTGGAGTAGTTGCCCTCGTAGGGGTAGAGCCGGCCACGGTCGACCTCGGCGATCCACTGGGCGACGTTGTCGAGGAAGTACCGGTCGTGCGTCACGGCCAGGACGGCGCCGGGGTAGACGGCCAGGTGCTGCTCGAGCCACTGCACCGACTCGGCGTCCAGGTGGTTGGTGGGCTCGTCGAGGAGCAGCAGGTCGGGCTTGCTGAGCAGCAGCTTGCACAGGGCGACCCGGCGGCGCTCACCACCGGAGAGCACGGTGACGTCGGCGTCCGGCGGCGGGCACCGCAGGGCGTCCATGGCCTGCTCCAGCTGGGCGTCGAGGTCCCAGGCGTCGGCGTGGTCGATCTCCTCCTGCAGCTGGCCCATCTCGGCCATGAGCGCGTCGAAGTCGGCGTCCGGGTCGGCCATCTGCTCGGAGATCGCGTTGTAGCGGTCCAACTTGGCCTTGATCTCCCCCACGCCCTCCTCGACGTTGCCCAGGACGGTCTTGTCCTCGTTCAGGGGCGGCTCCTGCAGCAGGATGCCGACGGAGTAGCCGGGGCTGAGCCGGGCCTCGCCGTTGGACGGCTGGTCCATGCCCGCCATGATCTTGAGGATGGTCGACTTGCCGGCGCCGTTGGGGCCCACGACGCCGATCTTCGCGCCGGGGTAGAAGGACATCGTGACGTCGTCGAGGATCAGCTTGTCGCCGACCGCCTTGCGGGCACGCGTCATGGTGTAGATGAATTCGGCCATGCCGCTCAGGGTATCCGTCGGCCCCGACGGCCTCCGAATCCTCCGGGGCCGCCGGGACCGGTGACGCTCAGGCCGACCGGGCCAGCACCTCGGCGGCGGCGTCGTCGTCGAGCACCCCGTCCCGGTCGGCGAGGTGCGCCGGGTCGTCGTCCTCCGGTTCCTGCGCGGCCGGGGCCTCCTGGTCGGGCTGCACGTCCTCCGGCTCCCCCGGGTTGTACTCCTCGACGCGCTCCAGCCCGTAGCTCGCGCTGCCCCGCGTGAACGGGGCGGTGCCGAAGGTCAGGTCCGGTCCGATCGAGTCGACGTCGATCGTGGCGTTGACGCCGCTGCCGTTCTCGCTCGACCACTCGTTGAGCCGGAAGCGGCCGTGCACGACGACCGGGTCGCCCTTGTGCAGGCTCGCCAGCACGTTGGCGCCCGTCCGTCCCCAGCAGAGCAGGTCGAAGTAGGTCGTGCCGGTCACCACCCACTGCTTGGTCTCCCGGTCGAAGCGCCGGCTGTTGACCGCCATCGCCAGGACCGCGAACGGCTCGCCCGTCCGGCTGCCGATCCGGCGCTGCGGGTCGCGGGTCAGGTTCCCGCTGAGCGTCATCCTGCTGTCCACCACCATGGTGCGACTCCCCTCCGTGTCGGGCCCGCCGGCCGGCGGGCTGAGCCCTCATCGTCGGCGGCGGTCCGGCACCTGCGGAAGCGTCGGCCGACGGCCTGTGGACCACGGCCGGACGCCTCGGCGGGGTGTGGGCAGGGGCAGGATGGCAGGATCGCCCCATGGAGCTGCGCAACGTCCTCGGCGGGCCGCTGGAGGAGTGCGGCACCGACCCCGTCACCGGCTTCACCCGGTCCGGCCGGTGCGAGGTGACGCCCGAGGACGTGGGCGTGCACGGGGTGTGCGCGGTGATGACCGCGGACTTCCTCGCCTCCCAGCAGGAGCTGGGCAACGACCTGGTCACCCCCCGCCCCGAGTGGCGGTTCGCCGGCCTGCGGCCCGGGGACCGCTGGTGCGTGGTGGCGGTGAGGTGGCTGCAGTCCGCCCAGGCGGGACGGGCGGCCCCGGTCGTCCTGGCGAGCACCTCCGAGGCGGTGCTGCAGGTGGTCCCGCTCGACCTGCTGCGGCGGTATGCCGTGGACGTGCCCGACGACCTGTCGGGCCTCGCCTGACCTCCCGGGCGCGCGCCGCGGCGGCGGCCCCCGTCAGGCGGCCGCCTGCTCCAGCAGCTGCCGGGTCTTCTCGTGCCGGTCCAGGACCGCCATCACCGGACGCCTGACGTGCTGGAAGGCCACCTCGTCGATGGCCTCGTCGAGCCGTTCCTCCACCTGGGCGCGACGGCGGCGGGCCCCCACCCCCGCGGCCACCCGTGACAGCAGGGCCAGCAGCCACCCGACGACCACGCCGCCGAGCAGCAGCGCCAGCGGCATCGGCACGGGCCCCCAGGAGAAGGCGAGAGGGTCCACCGGCATCTGCAGGAAGCCGAGCACGGCCATGAGCACGAGCCAGCCCAGACCGACGACCGCGACCAGCGCGGCCACCAGCTGCAGCGCACCGACCACGCTCCACCAGGCCGGGTTGCGGGTCCGCAGCGGCGTCCCCACGACGGCCTGGTCCAGGGCGTCGGCGAGGGTGTCCTGCTCCGGGCTGGCGGCCTCCACGACCGCGTCCGCCCACCGGACGGGCAACCCGGTGCCGGCGTCCTCGCCGACCTGCCGCGTGGCCAGCTGGACGTTGGCCCGCGCGGCCGGGGTGGGCGACGGCAACGAGGAACGCCCCAGGACCGCACGGACGTCGGAGGGCGCGATCCCGGTCGGGCCGGCCGAGTCGTCTCCCAGGCGCAGCCGTTTGAGGGGGTCCGGCCGCAGCGAGGCCACCCACCGGGTGAACGGCCACCCGGTGCGGGCGCGGGCCTGCCGTCGGTAGTCGCGCTCCACCGCGTCGAGCACGACGGGCACCCCCGAGGCGTCGCGCAGGGCCCGGTGCAGCCGGTCGTCGGTCTCCTCCGTGAACTCGGGGGTCTGCTCGGCGACCCCACCGCCCACTTGCTCGGCGCTGGCGCGCACGTCGGCCACCAGCCGCGCCTCGGCCGCGTTGCGGGCCTCGACGACCTCGCCGAGCCGGGCGCGCAGCTCGTCCACCCCGGTGCCGGTGCGGGCCGAGGTGGTCCAGACCTCGTGGTCCCCGGCCCCGTCGTCCCGCACGAGCCGGCGCAGGTCGTCGCGCACCCGGTCGACGTCCTCGGGCGAGCGCAGGCGGTCCACCTGGTTGAGCACGACGAGCATCACCGTCTCGTGGTGCCGCAGGGGCCGCAGGTAGTCGTCGTGGAGTCGCGCGTCGGCATACTTCTGGGGGTCGGCGACCCACACGAAGACGTCGGCGCGCTCCAGGATCCGGTCGGCCTCGACCCGGTGCCGCAGCTCGCGGGAGTCGAAGTCCGGCAGGTCGACGAGCACGAGCCCGTCCAGCCCGACGTTGTCGCCCGTGGCGGTGACCTGGTGCCGGTTGTGGATCCCGAGCCAGTCGAGCAGCTCGCCGGCAGGTTCCTCGCCCCAGACGGCCGCGGCGGCCTCCGCGGTGGTGGGCCGGCGGGGGCTGATGACCGAGACGTCCTCGCCCACCAGCGCGTTGAACAGGCTGGACTTGCCCGAGCCGGTGGCACCGGCGAGCGCCACCACGGTGCGTCCGCCCTTGAGCGCCCACCGCTCCTGCACCCGCTGCACCACGGCGCGGGCCTCGTCGGCGGCCGTGGGGTCGAGCTGGTTCCCGCCCACGTCGACGGCGGAGGCGAGCCGGTCGGCCCGGTCGGTGAGCGGGACGTCGGCCTGCTCCTTGCCGCGGCGACGGCCGATCATCGGGCGGCCTCCACGTCGGCCGCGGCGGACCGCAGCTCCTGCACGACCTCGTCGGTCACCGGAACCTCCTGCAGGACCGCGTCGTAGCGGCCCCTCTCCTGCTCGTAGAGCTCCTCGACCCGGGCGATGAGCGCCTTGCGGGCCTTGACGGACATGGACCGGACCGCCTGGTCGCCGAAGACGGCCTCCAGGAGACGCTGCGCCAGCACGGCCGACCCGCCCGCGACAGCGACCTCGGCACCGGTGGGGATGGCGGCGGTGGAGGCGAAGACGACGATCATCAGCAGCACGCCGAGGCCGTTGACCCCGAAGGCCAGGAACCGGGCGGTCGAGCGGCGCGACCCGGCCTCCTCGCGCACCATCTCCAGGATCTGGCCCTGCCAGTCGCGGATGAGTCGTTCGACGCGTTCGGCGAAGTCGGGCGAGGCCTTGGTCAGCCCGGGGTTACGGTCGACCAGCTCGACGCCGCCGGGCGTGTTCTTCCAGGACCGGGCGGCGGTGCTCGCCGCGACCTGGCCGTGGGAGGTGATGAGGGCGGCCGCACCCGACTGCAGGGCGTCCCCGAGCGGCTCGGCCGAGACCGGCTTCCCGGAGAACCAGGAGGAGATCCGGTCCCGGAAGCGTCCGATCCCCTCCTCGATCGAGCGCAGGAACTCGCCGGTGCCGACCAGCTCCTGCCAGCGGGCAAGCACCTCGCCGCGCAGCAGGGAGCCGTCCTGAACCCCCTGCTCGACCCCGGCGAGCGCGTCGGCGTATGCCGTGCGCGGCCCCTTCGCCAGCTCCTGCCGGGCCGCGACCTGGGCCTGCCCGGCCTCGGCCAGCTCCCCGGCCCGGCCGGCGAGCGAGCCGACGGTGCCGCTGAGGGTGCGGCGGATGACCATCGAGCGGGCCCGGGCGTCCCCGGCGAGGGAGTGCAGCCAGCCGCGGAGCCGCTCGACGTCCTGCGGGGGGATCATCCCGTCGTCGAGGTCGACCTCGGTGACCGTGAAGATGGGCGACTGCCCCAGGCCCTGGTCGCGCAGCATCGAGGCCAGGTGGACACGCACCGTCTGCAGGGCCTCCGGGGGCACCCGGTTGAGGACGATCGCCACCGAGGTCCCCCGGTCGGCCGCCTCGCGCAGCAGGTCCCACGGGACGGCGTCGGCGTAGCGGGCGGCGGTGGTGACGAAGAGCCACAGGTCGGCGGCCGAGAGCAGCTGCTTGGACAGCTCCCGGTTGGCCTTGACCACCGAGTCGATGTCGGGGGCGTCGAGGAGCGCGAGCCCGGCGGGCAGCGCGTCGGAGGGAACGAGGCGGACCGAGCCGGGGTCGTCGGTGCCGGCCGAGCCGTCGCCGTCGCCGGCGACCCGGGCCAGCCCCGGGAGCACGCGCTTGTCGGTGAACCAGCGGGTGTCCTGCTCGTGGTGGACCAGCACCGAGGCCCGCGTGGTCGGCCGGATGACCCCGGTGGCGGTGACCTGCTCGCCGACGACCGAGTTGACCAGGGTGGACTTCCCGGCCCCGGTGGAGCCGCCGACCACCGCCAGCAGGGGCGCGTCGAGGGAGCGCAGTCGCGGCAGGACGTAGTCGTCGAGCTGGTCGACCAGCTCGGTGCGGGACGTGCGGGCGGCGCCGACGTCGTCCAGCTCCAGCGGGAAGGTCAGGGCGTCCGCGGAGCCGCGCAGCCGTTCGACGGCAGCGAGCAGCGCAGCGGGATCCGTGTCGGTCACCCGGCTAGTTTCCCCCGCCCCGGTCGTGCGACCAAAGCGAACCGCCGGAACCGCCCCGAACGGCCCCTGGCGGCGGCGGACCGGGGGCCGCGTCAGCGGCTGGCGTCCGCGTGGGCCAGCAGCGTCCGGGACTCTGTGAGGAACCGCTCGGCGTGACCGCCGAACCAGGCGCCGATCTCGGCGAACCGGGCGACGAACTCCTCGCGCTCCCCGCGGCGCAGCAGGTCCAGGCACTCGTCGAACCGGTCGTGGTAGCGCTCCAGCAGGGCCACCGACGCCGGGGAGGCGGTGATGATGTCGTAGTAGAGGTCGGCGTCCTGGGCGAAGAGCCGGCCGACCATGACCAGCTCGAGGCGGTAGATCGGGGAGGACAGCGCCAGCAGCTCGGTCAGGTCGTGGTCCTCGTGGGCCAGGTGCCACCCGTAGGCGAAGGTGGAGAAGTGCCGCTGCGCCTGGATCAGGCCCATGAGGGCGTCGTGGTCCTCGGCGCCGATCTCGTGCACGCGGGCCCCCCACAGCCGGATCTGGTCCAGCAGCCAGGCCGAGGCCTCCGGGTCGCGGCCCGGCACGGCGGCGACCACCTGCTTGGCCAGGCTGTCCACGTCGGGGCCGAACATGGGGTGCAGCCCCAGCACCGGCCCGGGATGGGCCGCGAGCATGGCGGCCATGACTTCGGTCTTGGTCGAGGTCAGGTCGACGAGCAGGCAGTGCCGGGGCAGCGGCGGCAGCGAGCGCACCACGGCGACGGTGTCGTGGATGGGGACGGAGACGACGACGAGCCCTGCGTCGGCGACCACGGCGGCCACCTGCTCGGGGGTGTCGTCCCGTTCGACCACGCGCACGTCATACCCCGACAGGGTGAGCATGCGCGCGAAGAGCGCCCCCATCTTCCCGGCGCCGCCGACGACCACCGCCGGGCCGAGGTCCGGGTGCTGCCGGGTGAAGCCCATGTTCTTCTCGTGCGTGTAGGCGGCCCGCATGCAGCGGCGCAGGACGTCCTCGACCAGGTCGGGGGGCACCCCGCGATCCAGCGCCATGGCCCGCTTGGCGTCCAGCATCTCCCGCTCCCGGTCGGGGGCGTAGATGGGCAGGCCGTGCCGGCCCTTGACCTCGCCGACCTGGAAGACGAGCTCGAGCCGCCGGGCCAGCAGGTCGACCAGCTGGGTGTCCACCTCGTCGATCTGGGCGCGCAGCTCGGCCAGCGGCGCGGTCCCCGGGTCCTGGCTCATGCCCGGATCCTAGTGGTGAGGACGGAGGCGACACCTACACTGGTGCGGCTTGCCCCCGTAGCTCAATGGATAGAGCACCGGCCTTCTAATCCGTAGGTTGCAGGTTCGAGTCCTGCCGGGGGCGCCACCCGACAGGCGGGCCGACCTGCATGCCGAGCGCCCTCGTGCTCGGCGCCCAGGACGCGACCGCGGCCGTAGACTCGCGCGGGTGAGCAACCCTGGGCAGTACCCCACGATGGAGGACGTCATCGGCGACACCCCGCTGGTGCGTCTGCAGCGCCTTCCGGGGCCGGAGAACGAACGTCGCGGCAACGTGCTGCTCGCCAAGCTCGAGGGCAACAACCCGGCCGGCTCGGTGAAGGACCGGCCCGCGATCAGCATGATCCGGGGCGCCGAGGAGCGAGGGGAGATCACCCCCGGCGACACCCTGCTGGAGGCCACGTCCGGCAACACCGGGATCGCCCTGGCGATGGCGGCGGCGATCAGCGGCTACCCCCTGGTCCTGGTGATGCCCGAGAACGCCTCCACCGAGCGGATCCGGACGATGAAGGCCTACGGAGCCGACCTGGTCCTCACCCCGGCCCAGGGCGGCATGGAGGAGGCCCGCGACGTGGTGACGCGGATGGAGCGGGAGGGCAGAGGCCGGGTCCTGGACCAGTTCGGCAACCCGGACAACCCCCGTGCCCACGAGAACGGCACGGGCCCGGAGCTGTGGGCCCAGACGGACGGACGGATCACGCACTTCGTGTCCGCGATGGGCACCACCGGCACGATCACCGGGGTATCGCGGTTCCTGAGGTCGCGCAACCCCGATGTCCAGATCGTCGGCGCACAGCCCGCCGAGGGAGCCAAGATCCCGGGGATCCGCGCCTGGCCACCGGAGTACGTGCCGACGATCTTCGACCCGTCGGCCGTGGACCGGACCGTGGAGGTGACCCAGGCCGACGCCGAGGAGACGGCCCGTCGGCTGGCCCGCGAGGAGGGCCTCTTCGGCGGCATCTCCGCGGCCGGCGCGTGCTGGGCCGCCCTGCAGGTGGCCGAGGATGTCGAGGGGGCGACGATCGTCTTCGTGGTCTGCGACCGCGGCGACCGGTACCTCTCCAGCGGCGTCTTCCCCGCCTGAGCGTCAAGGCCCCACGAACGCCCGACGGTGCTCGGCGACCGTCGCCAGCAGGACCCGTTCGCGGCGCAGCCACTCGGCGTCCGGCCCGCCGGCGTTGAGGTGCTTGCGCACCATCGCCAGCTCGCCGCTCTCGTCCTGGAAGGCCGTCATCGCCCGCTCGGCCGGGCGCCCGCCCACCTGCCGCGCCCACCGACGGGCCCGTCGCCGCTCGCCACCGTCGGCGAGCATCGCGACCTCGGCCGGCGTGAACCACCCGTTGATCCCGTAGCCGGTGAGGTGGTCGCGCATCAGCCGGGACTCCCGTCGCCGCGCCCACCGCAGCAGCAGGAGGAAGGCCACGAACAGCGGCACCTGGACCAGCCCGAAGAGCAGCAGGTAGACGTCGGCCGCCACCACCGCGCTGTAGTTGAACAGCGCGTGCAGGAAGACCGCCGCGGCCAGGCCCACCAGCACGACCCACGCCGAGGACCAACGGCGGCGGTGCGCGATGAGCCCGAAGGCCAGCCCGATGCACACCGTGAACATCGGGTGGGCGAACGGGCTCACCAGGCCGCGCACGACGAACAGCCCCACCAGCCCGGCCGTCCCCGCCTCGGCGTAGGCGGTGCCCAGGTAGAGGATGTTCTCCACGAAGGCGAAGCCGGCCGCCACGAGCCCGGCGTAGACGATGCCGTCGACCACCCCGTCGAACTCGCGGCGCGCCCGCCAGAAGATCAGCGCCACCCCCAGGCCCTTGAGCAGCTCCTCGGTGACCGGTGCCACGACGACCGCCCCGAAGACCAGCGGGTCCTCGTGCAGCCCGGCGACGAACTGCATACCGGTGGCGCTCAGCAGGAGCGCACCCAGGGTGGAGATGAGCGCGCCCCAGAGGAAGGCGAACCACAGCAGCCGGGCGGGCTCGCCCTCGAGCCGGTCCACCCACAGGAAGGTGGGCACGACGATGCCGATGGCCAGCGAGGAGGTGACCATCGCCAGCGCGGCGGTGGTCAGCCCCAGGCTGTCCACGACGATCAGCCCCATGACCAGCGCGGCGAGGCCGAACACGGTGACGACGACCCCGGCGAGCAGGATCCGGCGCAGCAGGGGGCGCCGGGTGGCGTTGGCCGGCACCGGCCCGTGCGGGTCGAACCCGGTCATCACCCCGTGCCAGTCGCCGGAGACCTGGGAGGCGGTATGGGGTGGGTGCAGCATGGGCGCGAATCTACCGGCGGGCGCGGGATGGTTAGGCTCAGGTGCGTGACTGGTGACCGGATCGTGTGGATCGACTGCGAGATGACCGGCCTGGACACCACGGCCGACGCCCTGGTCGAGGTGGCCTGCCTCGTGACCGACGGCGAGCTGAACGTCCTCGGCGAGGGGGTGGACCTGGTGATCCGCCCGCCCCAGGAGGCGCTGGAGCAGATGGGCGACTTCGTCCGGGACATGCACACCCGCTCCGGCCTGCTGCCCCTGCTGGACGGCGGGACCACCCTCGAGGACGCCCAGGCGCAGGTGCTGACCTACGTCCGCGAGCACGTGCCCGAGGGTCGCAAGGCACCCCTGGGCGGCAACACGGTCAGCACCGACCGGGTGTTCCTGGCCCGGGACATGCCCGAGCTGGAGGCCCACCTGCACTACCGGATCGTGGACGTCTCCTCGGTCAAGGAGCTGGCTCGCCGGTGGTACCCCCGCGCCTACTTCGCCGCTCCGCCCAAGACCGGGGGCCACCGGGCGCTGGGTGACATCCTCGACAGCATCGCCGAGCTGCGCTACTACCGCGAGGCGGTGTTCACGCCCGCACCGGGCCTGGACAGCGCGACGCTGCGGCAGATCGCCGCCCGGCACACGCGGGAGGTCTGAGCAGCGCGGGACCGATTCGGAGCACCCCGACCGACGGGGTACGATGGTCCGCGTTGTCCACCGACCCCCTGGGTCGCGGGCAGCCCCTTGGTGGGTGTAGCTCAGCTGGTAGAGCACCTGGTTGTGGTCCAGGTGGCCGCGGGTTCAAGTCCCGTCACTCACCCGTAGCGCGTTGACGTGATCTACGTCACCGCAGGTGAGGCCCCGGATTCCGCGTCACGGCGCGGAATCCGGGGTCTTTCGCGTTGAGCAGGTGTGAGCACGAGTAGGCTCGTACCAGCAACGAAACTGACACACAGCTGACACACCGCGGGATCGTGTCGGAAGGTGGGGCACTGTGGGCAACAGCCAGAGCACGGGTCAGCTGCCGCAGGTGATCGTGCGCTTCCGCGGCCGCTACCGGGTGCGGATGAACCACGACGACGTGCTGGCGACATCGGCGAGTTCTCTGAGAGTCATGCTTCGGACGACACGCAACTCGCGCAGCGTTCCGCCCTCTCTCCCATCGACTGCAAGAAGCTCGATGGGATCAACGCCCAGCACCTCTGCGACTCGAAGCAGCGTGCTAGGACGAGGCGTTGCGACGCCTCGTTCCCAGGCCGAGATGGCAGCAGCGCCCTGCACCCCGACCTTGAACGAGAGCGCATGCTGCGACATGCCCTTACGGAGCCGCAGTTCTCGTAGGTGACCTGTGTCCATACGTGGGCGGGCGTACGGGACGTGATTGGTCTCGCTCAAGTCGCCCACACCTTGAATATAGATGCGTGCCCACCGGCACATGGCGGATCGGGACTGCTGCACCTATAGGTGACATCTGGCTGACTATGGCCCGGGTCGACAGATGCTCGACCCCGGGGCAGGATCTAGGGCGCCGAAGGGAGATCCATGTACCTGGGTGTCGTGGTGATGGCCGTTGCCGCGGTCGTGCCCGTCCTTGCGCTGTATGCCCTCCACCGGAGAACGGCGGTGACGCCGGATCTCTTGGAGGTGCTTCCGTTCGAGTCAGGCTGGATCCCGGAGCAGCACGCGCTGTCCAGGTACCACGTGCGGTGGTACCTGACGACGCTAGTCTTCCTGGCCTTCGACGTCGAAATGCTTTTCATGTACCCCTGGGCCGTCGTCGTTGCCGAGATCGGGACCACGGCGGTCGTCGAGATGTTTCTGTTTCTGGCCGCGCTGTTCGTCGCCGTCCTGTGGGCATGGCGGGAAGGCGCGCTGCGATGGGTCTGAGCCACGCAAGCCTGGCTCTCGCTGCCCGGCACGCGCACGCCCTGGTGGTCGAGGTTCCAGGGTGGGCGCGCACGCGGATGCTCGTCGAGGGTGCGGTCGTCGGGCGCGGATGGCAGCTCGCGCCGTCCCCTGCAGATGCGGACGTCCTCATCGTGTGCGGCACGCCCGGACCACGGTTTTCCGAGGCCGTCGACCTCGTGTGGCAGCAGATGCCGGGGCCGCGGGTGCGCGTGCAGGCCCGGGAGCACAACGACGTCGTCGCCGTGCTCGACGACGCGCACGCCCTCCTCCTTGACCGCGTTCGCCACCGGCAGGATGCGGAGAACCGCCCAGGAGCAGACGACCTGCTCAGAGGCAGACGGCACGACGCGACGGCCGGGCACGACCGCGGTGGACACGACGACCACCCTGCGCAGGGTGACGCCGATGAAACGGTTCGTGGACAAGCTGAACACCGAGGCCATGCCGGTCACGAGGGTCCTGCACAGGAGACGGAATCTCTTCCGACGGGAGGAGGGGCGGAGACGACCCGCCCCGAGACGGGAGAGCAGCAGCAACATTCCGAGGGGCACGGAGCTCGCCATGCCGGCGGCGTCGACACAGAGCAGCATGACTCTGACACCCGGGAACACCACCACAGGCACCAAGGCCACGACACCGGCGATGCCCCCCAGGACCGCCGCGGGCACGAGGCTCACGACGGGCACCACGACGACAACAGGCACCATGACCATGGTGGAGGCGGTGCGGACGGCGGACACGCCCACCCTGAGCAGCACGCCGGGCACGGCGGCCACGCCGGCATGGACATGGCTCCGGGCGGGCTTCCCCTGGCCGAGGGTGGTCGGGACCGGGACGGTCTGGAGATGGACGTCCTGGAGGTCCGGCTGGGCCCGGTGCTCCCTCACTGGCCTGCGGGCCTGGTGCTGCACTGCTCGCTGCAGGGGGACCTCGTGACGCAGGCCCGTGCTGAGGTGTTCGGCGCCGGAGACCAGGGCGGGGACGAGGCCGACGCGCGGGCACGCGGGCTCGACAACCTCGTCTCCGTGCTCGCGCTGGCCGGATGGGACGATGCGGCGGCCCAGGCCAGACGGATCCGGGACGCGGCACTGGAGACTGGCGGCGGGCCTTCGGACCCGGGCGTCGGACGGCTCCGCCGCCGGGTGCGTCGTTCGTGGGCGCTGCGCTGGTCGTTGCGGGGGCTGCGCCCGCTGACCGAGGAGGAGGTCCGCCGCCACGGGCTGCCCGTGGACGTCGTGGGTGACACCTACGACCGCTTGCTTCGCATGGTGGACCGCGCGGCCGGCGGGGAACGGCGGCACGACGTCCGCCCAGCCGTCTGGACCGACCACCTGGCGCAGCTGGTCGTCGGACTGGATCTGGCAGCAGCGCGTCTGGTCCTGGCCAGCCTCGACGTGCACGGGCTGCGGACCGGCCAGGCCGAGCACGAGGTGTCCCATGGTTGACCCGATCGCGATGCCGAACGTCGCAGGGTCGGACTCGCCGGTCGTCACGGTGGCGCCCGGCTGGGCGTTCGCCGCGGTCACCGTTCTCGGGGCCCTCGTCGTGGTCGCCGCGATGCTCGACGGTGCCCTCTCCGCACGTTCCAGCGGCGGGCCGGGCGGTGCACCCGGCGGAGCTGCCCGGCCCTTCGGCGAGGCCGCCCGGCTGATGCGGCAACGGCGTCGCACCACGGTGCAGGCCGACAGCCTGCTCTGGCGCATCGGTGGTGCGGGGCTGCTCGTCACGGCCGCGCTGATGGTGGCGGTCGTGCCGCTGGGCCGGTGGACGATCTTCGACCTGGACGTGGGCGTCATGTGGTTCAACGCCATGGACGTCATGGTCTGGGCCTTGGTGTGGTTGACCGGGTGGGGCGCCAACTCGGCGCACTCGCTGGTCGGGGGCTACCGGTTCCTGGCCCACGGACTCGGTTACGAGCTGCCCCTGATGTTCGCCCTGGTCGCCCCGGCGATCGCCGCGGAGAGCCTGAACGTGGGCAGGGTCGCCGCGGCCCAGGACGGGCTGTGGTTCGTGGTGTGGATGCCGGTGGCCTTCCTGGTCTACCTGCTCGGGGTCGCGGCCTTCTCGGTGTGGGGGCCGTTCGCCCCGGCGCTGGGCAGCGACGTCGCCGGCGGCGTGCGGGCAGAGCTGTCCGGTGTGGACCGGCTGGTGTTCGAGACCGGCCGCTACGCCCTGCTGGCGGCCGGTGCGGCGTTCGCGGTCCCGATGTTCCTCGGCGGAGGTGCCGGTCCGCTGCTGCCGGACTGGGCCTGGGTGCTGGTCAAGACGGTGACCGTGCTCTCGCTGCTGGTCTGGTTGCGTCGGCGGTTGCCGGCCTTCCGGCCGGACACGTTCATGGAGGTGGGGTGGCTGGTGCTGCTTCCGGCCGTGCTGGTGCAGGACCTGCTGGTGGCCGTCGTCGCCGTATGGAGGTCCTGACCGTGCTCGCAGACATCGCCTTCTGGGGCCTCGGGCTGGTCGCGGTCCTCAGCGGCGCCGCGGTCTTCTACGTCGACTCGATGGCCCGGGCCACGTACGCCCTGGCGCTGTCCTTCGTCGCGGTGGGCCTGCAGGTGCTGTTCCTGCAGCAGAACTACGTGGGCGTGGTGACGATCCTGATGATGGTCATGGAGATGGCGGTCATGGCCGTGTACATGGTCATGTTCATGGGGATGAACCCCGCCCTGATGCCGATGAGCATGGTGCACAGCAACAGGACCGCCGCCGCGGCGGCGGTCCTCACGTTCCTGGTGCTGGCGGCGGGCATCCTGCTGGTGGACTGGCCCACCCGTCGGGGGAGCCCACCGCCGGACGTCACGGTGGCGCTCGGCGAGGCGCTGATGGGCCCGAAGATGCTCGTGATGGCCGTGATCAGCCCGGTCATGGTGGCCACCATCGTGGCCGGGGTCGTGCTGGCGGCTCACCGCACCCGGTACGACCGGTTCGGCGACGACCTGAGGCAGCGCACCCCCGACGACCCCCAGCCCGGAGGTGTGGGCCGATGACCCTGGAGGCGACCCTGCTCATCGCCGCGGCGATCTTCTCCGTCGGTCTGTACGGCGCGATCTCCCAGCAGGTCGTCGTCATGGTGATGATGGGCCTGGAGCTGATGATCAACGCGGTCATCCTGACCGCCGCTGGGTTCTGGTGGTTCCTGGCTCCGGCCCCCACCGGGCAGGTCCTGCTCCTGGTGATCATCGCCGCGATGACCCTGGAGATGGCGATGGGCTTCGCGGTCGCCACCCTGCTGCACCGTGAACGGCAGGCCGACATGACCGACATGGCCACGGACCTGTCCCGATGAACCAGACCACGGCCCAGGCCGCGCTGTGGCTGCTCGTGCTGCTCCCCGCGGTCGTCGGTGGCGCGCTGGCACTCTCGCGGCTCGAGCGTGCGGTGGTGCCCACCTCCCTGGCCACGGCCGGCCTCACCGCCGTCTTGTCGGCGATCGTCGCCGTGGCCCGACCGCAGGTGTCGGTGCCGTTCATGGCCGGCAGCGACCTGGCCCTGGGCGTGGACGCCCTGTCGGCCCTGGTCGTGCCGACCGTGGCGGTCGTCACCCTGCTGGTGCTGCTGTTCTCCGCCGGTGAGATCCGGCGGTCGCGGGCACGGTTCCACGGGCTCATGCTGCTCTTCGCCTCCAGCGCGCTCATGACCGCGACCGCGCAGACGCTGCCCGCTCTGCTGTTCGCCTGGGAGGTCATGGGTGCGACGTCGTTCGCGCTGATCGGGTTCTGGTGGCACGAGCAGCACCGGGTCTCCGCCGGGATCACCGCGTTCGTGACCACCCGCGGAGCCGACGTCGGTCTCTACCTCGCGGCCGGGGCCGCACTCGCCGGTGGAGGCGGGCTGGCGATGGCCGACCTGTCGGGCAGCAGCGAGGGGTGGCGGCACGTGGTGGCGGCCGGTGTCCTGGTCGCGGCGCTGGGCAAGGCGGCCCAGCTGCCGTTCTCGTTCTGGCTGTCCCGGGCGATGGAGGGCCCGAGCCCGGTCAGTGCGCTGCTGCACTCGGCCGCGATGGTCGCCATGGGCGGCTACCTGCTGCTGCGGACCGAACCGTTGCTCACCTCCACCGGCTGGGCCGCGCCGGCCGCGGCCTGGATCGGCGCGCTGACCGCGTTGCTGCTCGGCGCCGTGGCCCTGGCCCAGCAGGATCTCAAGCAGCTGCTCGCCGCCTCCACCTCGGCACAGCTGGGGTTTGTGGTGATGGGTGCCGGGCTGGCCTCGGTCGGCGCAGGCGCGGCACACCTGGTGGCGCACGCCGCGACCAAGGCGCTGCTGTTCCTGGCCGCCGGGGCATGGCTCACCGCGCTGGGCACCAAGGACCTGAGCGGCCTGCGCGGGGTCGCCCGGCGCTGGCCGCTGGTGGGCTGGGCCAGCACGCTCGGCGTGCTGTCGTTGGCCGGGGTCGCGCCCCTGGCCCTGTGGGCGACCAAGGACGCGGTCCTGGCCGCGGCTCTGGCGCAGTCGCCATGGTTGTATGCGGTCGGCCTGGCCGCCGCCGCCCTGTCGGCGGCCTACGCCGGCAAGATCCTGGTCGCGGTGTGGCGAAGAGTCCCTGCTGCGGAGCGCGCCCTGGTCGAGGGGCACCTGGACGAGGAGGAACCGGGCACCGGGCACGTCGGAGCGCTCGAACGCGCGCCGATGGTCCTGCTCGCCCTGGGTGCGCTGGTGCTGGGCCTGCTCGCGCTGCCGCCGGTGGGCGACACGCTCTCCCGCGCTCTCGGGGACGAACCGCTGCACCCCACCCCCCTGGAGATGCTGGCCTCGGCGGGGATCGCGCTGGCCGTGCTCGCGCTCCTCTGGTGGCGACCTGCACCGCAGCCACGGTGGGCGCGCGGCTGGCTCGGTCTGGAACCCGCGACGCGGACCGTCGTCGTCCTGCCGACCCTGGCGCTGGCCCAGGTGCTGGCCCGCTTCGACGACCGGGTCCTGGACCGGGTCGTGACCGGGGCTGCCTCGGGCGCCCTTGGCCTGGCGCGCCGGGCGGCGAGGTTCGACGACCGGGTGCTCGACGGTGCGGTCGAGCTCAGTTCCGGGGCGACCGTGAAGGCTGCGCAGCGGGCCGGCCGGGCGGACGACCGCTGGTTCGACGGCGCCGCGGAGGAGCTCGCGGCAGGGGTGCGCCAGCTCGGTCGGATGGCACGTCGCCCGCAGAGCGGGCAGCTGCACCACTACTACGTCCAGGCCCTCGCGGTCCTCGCGGTCGGCGTCCTGCTCCTGCTCACGGTGAGGTGAACGTGCTCAGTCTGATCGTCTTCCTGCCCATGGCCGCCGCGCTGGCCCTGATGGCCCTGTCACGCCTGGGCGACGGTGCTGCACGGTGGGTCTGGGTGGTCGTCGCCGCCGGCGACCTGGCGCTCGTCGCTGCGCTGTGGCTGACCTACGAGCCACCGGGGGCAGGTCGGCTCGCGTTCGAGGAGCGGGCCGAGTGGATCCCCGGGGTGAACAGCAGCTACCACGTCGGGGTGGACGGGCTGTCCCTGCCTCTGGTGGCGATGACGGCGGTGATCTTCCTGGCCTGCGCGGTCTTCGCGCTCCGCAGCAGCGACCGGCCCCGGACCCAGGCGGCGCTGTTCCTGTTCCTGCAGAGCGTGAGCCTGGGGCTCTTCGTCGCCGCCGACCTGATCCTGTTCTTCCTCTTCTTCGACCTGTCCATCGTCGGCATGTACTTCGTGATCGCCGGGTGGGGCCACGGCGAGGCCGGCCGGTCGGCGATGAAGTTCTTCCTCTACACCTTCCTGGGCTCCCTGGCCCTGCTCGCCGGTTTCATCGGGCTCTACATCGCCGCCGACCCGCACACGTTCGACATGATGGAGCTGGCCGAGCAGACCCCGCTGGAGGGGTCGTCGCTGGCCGGGGGGCTGGTCCTGGCCGCGATCCTGGTCGGGCTGGCCGTCAAGACACCCACGGTGCCGTTCCACACCTGGCTGCCCCCGGCGCACACCGACGCACCGGCCATCGGCTCGGCCGTCCTGGCCGGCGTCCTGCTGAAGATGGGCACCTACGGATTCGTGCGGATCGCGATGCCGATGCTGCCCGAGGCCTGGCGGGCCTCGGCCTGGGCGGTCGTCGTGGTCGGGATCGTGTCGGTCGTGTACGGCGCCCTGGTGGCGCTGGCCCAGACGGACTTCAAGCGGATGGTCGCCTACACCTCGGTCAACCACATGGGCTACGTCGTCCTGGCCGTCGGCGCCGCCGGGATCGTCTCCGACGACACCACGCAGGCGCGGTCCGTGGCGGTCACCGGCGCCGTCACCCAGATGGTCAGCCACGGCCTGATCACCGCTGCCCTGTTCCTCCTCGCGGGGGTGATGTGGGACCGGGCCGGCACCTACGACATGGCCTCCTACGGAGGTCTGGCCGGTCCTGCCCCCAGGCTCGCGACCCTGTTCGCCGTCGGTGCGTTCGCCTCGCTCGGCCTGCCCGGCCTGTCGGGTTTCATCGCCGAGTTCCAGATCTTCACCGGCAGCATCGCCGCGGCACCGGTCACCGCGGTCGCGCTGGTCGGCATCCTCATCACCGCCGCGCTGTTCCTGCGGGCGCTGCAGCGCCTCTTCACCGGTCCGACGAGGGGCGTCTCCGCCGGCTTCGGCGACCTGCGTCCCGCCGAGCTGTGGGCCATCGCTCCGCTGCTGGCACTCTCGCTGCTCATCGGTGTCCTCCCCCGCCCGCTGCTCGAGGTGATCGAGCCCGCGGCGCAGGTCCTCGTCCAGCTCGTCGGGAGGTAGGCCGCGGTGGAGTCCATGGCCATGCGGCCGGCCCTGCTCGCACCGGAGATCGTGCTGTTCCTCGGCGGGCTCGCGGTGCTGATGGGCGGGTCCTTCCTGCCGCGGACCCGACAGTGGCTCACCCGTGTCGTCGCCGCGGCCGTCCTGCTCGTGGCGGCCACCCTGGCCGCCCTCGACCTGCCCGGCCCGGCGCAGGTGGCGATGGAAGGCACCTTCACGGTCGACACCACCACCGGGGTCGCCCGGATCGTCGCCGCGCTCGGCACCCTCGTCGTGCTGGCGCTGGCCTCCGACGAGATCGCCGGCACACCCCGGGAGAGCGAGACCTACGCGCTGCTGCTGTTCTCGACCACCGGCACCCTGATCCTGGCCGGGGCGGACGACCTGCTCGTCGTGACCGTCGGGTTCCTGCTGGCCAGCGTCCCCCTCTACGGCCTGATCGGGATCGCGCGCACGCCCCTGGGCGCCGAGGCGGCGATGAAGACCTACCTGCTGGGTGCCCTGTTCGGCATCCTCCTGCTGGCCGGGGTCACGCTGCTCTACGGTGTGTCAGCCACCACGTCCTACGCCGAGCTGAGCGACCGGCTCGCTGACGCGCCGGCAGGCGTGGTCGCCGCCGGCGTCGTGGCGGTGCTGGGTGGGTTGCTGTTCAAGGCCGGAGGCGCCCCAGGACACTTCTGGGTCCCCGACGCGGCGCAGGGTGCCGACGGAGCGGTCGCGGCATTCCTCACCACCGTGCCCAAGATCGGCGCGGTGATCGCCGCCTACCGGCTCGTCGCGATGCTTCCCGACACCCTCGCCTGGCCGTTGCTGGTCGCGCTGCTGGCCGTGACCAGCATGACGCTGGGAAACCTCGCCGCCTACTGGCAGAGCGACCCCCGGCGACTGCTGGGCTGGTCCACCGTCAGCCAGGTGGGCTACCTGTTCGTGCCGGTCGCGGTCGCCGGACGCAGCGACCTCGCGCTGCCCTCGCTGCTGCTCTACCTGACCGGTTACACCGTCACCAACCTCTCCGCGTTCGCCGTCACCACCGCCCTCCCGCGACGGCGCGAGCTGCGCTCCTACCGGGGCATGGGCAGAGCCCATCCGTGGCTCGCCGCAGCCCTGGTCGTGGCGCTCCTCGGACTCGTCGGCACCCCACCCACCGTGGTCTTCGTCGGCAAGCTGACCACCACCGCCGCGGCCTGGGACGCCGGGTACGCCTGGCTGGCCGTCCTCGTCCTCGTCAACACCGTCGTCAGCCTCTTCTACTACCTGCGCTGGATCGCGCCCCTCTACACCCGCCCCGAGACACCGGAGCAGCACCAGGAGGACGCCGGCACACCCGGCCGTTGGTCACGCACCACCGCGATCGCGACCGCAGCCCTGAGTCTCCTCCTCGGCATCGGGTCCGGAGCCCTCTGGGCCTCCTTCTCCCCGTGAACCGCCCCTGCGCACCTCGAGCCCGGCAGCTCGGACGCCGGACGGTGCGAGGCCGACGGCTCGACGAGCGGATCCCACGGCCCCCTCGCCCCGCACGGGCCGGTTCCGGTCGCGACCGGTTCGCCCCGGGCCTACCGTCGGACGTGGCCGGCTCCCAGGCCGGCCCTGCACCAGATCCAGACACCGGCACCGACGCCGGACACGACGGAAGGGAGCAACACGATGACCCACCACGTGACCACGATGCTGAAGACCTACCCCAAGGACCTGGGGTCGATCGACCAGCAGAAGCTCGCCGAGTGCATCGAGGCGTGCTTCGAGTGCGCCCAGACCTGCACCGCCTGCGCCGACGCGTGCCTGGCCGAGGACATGGTGGCCGACCTGGTCACCTGCATCCGCAAGAACCTCGACTGCGCCGACGTCTGCGCCGCCACCGGCAACGTCCTGTCACGGCAGACCGGGAACAACCTCGAGACGACCCGGGCCGCGCTGGAGGCCTGCCGCACCGCCTGCCGGGCATGCGGCGAAGAGTGCGAGCAGCACGCCCAGATGCACGAGCACTGCCGGGTGTGCGCCGAGGCCTGCCGCCGCTGCGAGCAGGCGTGCGCCGATCTGCTCGCCAGCCTGGGCTGAACAGGTCGACGGGCGCCCGGTGCCCGGTGCCCGCTCCCGTGGGGTTGCTCCCGCGGGAGCGGTGCGGACTCAGGCGCGCGTTTCCTGGCCGTGGTCGGCCGCGTAGGCGGCGAACACCTCCTCGGGGTCGCCGCCGGTGTGCAGGAAGTTGTCGTCGAGCTCCGAGCTGAGCTGCTCGATCGCCAGTGACAGCTGACGCCCGCTGCGTCGCACGATCGTCTGCGACGAGGCCAGGGCCACGTCGCACAGCTGGAGCGCGTAGGGCAGTTGGCGTGCCAGCGCGAGGTCGGGCTCGCTCTCCTGGAAGTAGAAGCCCTCACTGTGCTGGGCGAAGTCGATGCGCACCTTGAGCACCTCGGCTGCGAGGGTGTCGAGCACCCGGGTCATCACCGCGGCGTCCTCGTCCTCCACGCTCTGCGCCCAGTCGCTGTCGGCCAGGCCCTTGAGCTCCAGGGCGAGGGAGCGACGACGGGACAGGGGCGGGTAGATCTGCGTGAACCACGTCAGGGCGGCGGTGAGCAGGGCGAACCCGGTGAGGGCCTGCAGGGGTGAAGCCGTCCGGATCCACAGGTCGGTCGCCACCATGTCCCCGTAGCCCAGGGTGGACAGCGTGACCGCCGACAGGTACACGGCCTCCAGGACGTCCGGGTAGTCCGAGGGATCCACCCCGGAGGAGTACATGAACCCCTCGGGGACGTGCGGCAGATAGATCAGTGCCCACCCGAGCAGCTGCAGCAGCACCCACAGCAGGATGACCAGGACCATCGCCAAGGGCCCCACGGTCGAGCCCAGGCGGTGCCCGGTCGCCCTGGAGATCCGCCACGCCCCGACCAGCACCAAGCGGCTCAGACGCCCCTGCCCGGTCGGGTGCAGCAGGGTGTGGAACATGTCGTGGAGACCGATCACGATCACCACGATCCCGGCGACGGTCGCCAGCACCTCCATCACCATGCGCCTCCCCCGGTGGTAGGCCTCCCGGTCTGCCGTCGGCACCAGCGAAGGAAGGGCACCTGTCCTGTCCCACGGGAGCTGAACCTCACGGGTTCGCCTCGAATTCCGGTACCGGGCGCTGCTCGGCCTCCTCGGTGGTGGTCACCGCGCCGTTCTGCTCGATGTCCTCCACGAGCCACTTCATCTCGGCGATCTCCTT
>NZ_VFXM01000060.1:0-262 GCF_006519705.1 Ornithinimicrobium kibberense | reverse complement strand
GTGAGGTGGTGCTGAGCGGGGACAGCCGCCGGCGCAGCAGGACCTGGATCCGTTCCGGAATGTCCCCTCCCGCCACGGGGGCTCCGCCCGCGCCCCGTGCCAGCTCGGTCAGGAAGAACGGGTTGCCGCCGCTGCGGGCTACCAGGCTCTGCACGACCGACTCGGAGGCCACCGGGTCTGTGGCGCGGTCCTGGTCGATCAGGCGGCGTGCCAGGCGAGCGGTCTCCGGGGAGGTCAACGGCGTGATGCGCAACGTCGCGGT